>NZ_JAVRBF010000025.1:0-110204 GCF_032436805.1 Streptomyces sp. P17
GCGGCGACCTCCCCGACGGCACCTTCGGCGCGACCCAGCAGGTCGTCGTACAGGAAATCCAGGCCGTCAACCGCTGACAGCCGGCGACCGACTCGGCATCACAGGTGGAACGGATAGAGTTCCTGGCTCACGCGAGTGGAGGGACGGAGCATGGCAGATCGACTGGCCGTGGACGGTGGTGAACTTGCCGATTTCATGTCGCAGTTGAGGAAGTCGACAAGCTCACTCGCGGGCGTCCGTAAAGCTCTGTTGGATGCGAACGTCACCGGGCTCGGTACAGACGACCTCGACTCCGCGTGCGAACACTTCCAGGATGAGTGGGAGTACGGCACCAAAGAGATCGGCAAACAGACGGAGGATCTGGCCGAGATCATCGGTAAGAGCAAAGACAGCTACTTTGAAGTTGACAAGGCGCTTGAGGAAGCTCTGAAGAAGGCCAGGGAAGGTAAGAGCGGGGGTCAGAAGTGACTCTCACTCCTGGTAACGAGCGGACTGGAGCCGCCCTCGACCCCCAGTCAAGATCGGACCTCGACAAGCCCCAAGGGCTCAAGTCGGCACCGCGCATCCCCAATCCTGATTACCCCCACCTGGGGTTCAACCCCGTGCCGGGCGATACGGAGACCGTGCGAGGGCTGTACAAAAAGCTCTCCGACTGCGCGAAGGTACTTGAAGATACGTACGGCGTGGTCACCAAGCTCATGGACGGCAGCTATTGGAAGGGGGATGCGGCTGTCGCCTTCCGTGAGCAGCTCGACGGTGGTCCACTGCCGCTGAATCTAAAGAACGCCGCGCACTCCATCCGCAAGGCGGCCAAGCAGCTCAATCGTTGGGAAGGTGAACTCGACGACTTTCAGCGCCGAGCCAAGCGCCTTGAGGAAGACGCCAAGGAAGCCCAGGCAGCGCTGGACCGCGCGCAAGGGCGAGCGGACAAGGCTGAGGAAGATTCAGGCCTGGACAAGACAGGCGCCGACCAGACCTCCGCCCAGAAGGCTCTCACGCGCGCGAAGGCCGACGTCGAAGAGGCCCAGGCTGATCTACGCAAGATCATCGGCAGGGCGAAAAGGCTTGCAGAGGAGCACGAGAATCAGGCCTCCCACCGGGCGCAGAAGATCCGCGACGCCACAAAGAAACTAGCACCGCACGAGCCTGGGTGGTTTGATAAGGCACTTGACTGGCTTGACGAGAACCTCGGCGACATCCTGAGCCTTGCGGCTGGCATTGTCGCGGTCGTGGCGATCATTTTCGCCGGCCCTTTGGGTGCTGCCATGGTGGCTGCCCTGATGCTCGCAGCGTCAGCGTTGAGTGCCTCTGCGCTGGCTTGGAGGCTGAGCGACGACGAAACATGGGAGTCCCTGAAAGACGGCTTCCTCCGCGGCGAGTTCGACGCGGATTTCTTCAGCAATCTCGTCAGTGTCGGAGCGGATGCCATGGGTATGATCCCAGGGGTCGGGGCCGTAACGCTCGGCACCAAGGGTTTGATGAATGCAATTCGGACGGGCAGTGGGAGTCTCACGGTCGGCCAGAAGCTGGCGACTCTCGGAACGAAGACCGTCGAAGGTATGCAGGGGATCTCGCGGGTGAGTAACCCCCTGGTTGGCTTGACTGTGCGGGGTGTCAGCGCTGCCAGGCGTGAGAGCACAGCCAAAGCCGTAGCCGCAACCTCCGGGCTGGTGGGTGTTGGAACAGGCGGCTTCGGCTTGTACAACTCAGTGGTGGATTCGGACGACGACGGAATCAAGGACGGCAGCGTCGCCGGAATCGACGGAGCCAGGATCATCCTGGATAACGGCGGAATCTTCAACCTCATCGGCCATGTCTTCTGACTTTCTCACTTGGAGCGCCTGCCAGTGACCCCTGTCGACCACACCACTGCCTGGGAGCACCCGCCGACGCGTCGTGCCTGGATGAGACACATGGTAATGAACGCCGTGGGCTTGATCGGTTGGATTGCCGTCTGGGTCGGGCTGCTGGCCGTGCTCGTCGGGTTCTTGTCCCAAGGTTTCATCGTCTTGTTTATCCCGCTTCTGGCCTATTCCATGTACAGAGTAGTGCTCCAATTGTTCTACTTCCCGGCCGCGTTGCGCATGAGAAGGATTCTGCGGGTATATCCATGGCAGATTGTTCGGGAGCCTTCTTTTGGATTGGGCAAGCATCCTGAGGTCGAGGGCAAGCAGCACGGCTGGTTCGAATTTCCCAACCCGTCCCGGCCGGGCCAACGGCTGGCCCTGGTTTTCCCGCATCACCTGCGCACAGAGTGGTGGAACCGCCGGATGGCGCCGAGGGCCAAGAGCGAATTGAAGGCGCAAATCGCGATTGTTTGGTTCGCCGGTGACCCTCGATTTATTGGGCTCATCGCTGCACCTACGAGCGGCCGTGAGGGGCCGCGTCGAATGCATATCCTGCGTCAGCAGATGAAGCCTGAGGACAGCGTTCACGCAGTGGGCTGGGGTGCAACTGCTGAAGACATCGAGCGTGGTCGGCTTGCGGGCTCGCCCCCTCCCACCCTTGGCTCACATTGAAAGCATGAGGCTCATGGATATCCCCGGCGTCACCATTCACGAGTCCGCTAAGGATCCCGCCACGGAAATGTGGTTTGCCGAGCTGCCAGGCTTTACTGCTCTTCCCCTCGATGCATTTGCCCGTACCTGGTACTCCGGCAGCCGACGACCTTCGCACTGCCTTTGCTCCCTTCCTGGAGGCGGCGCCCAATGAGCTGGTACGCCAGCAGTTCATTGCCCAACTCGCGATGGCCCAGCAGTTGCTGGGTGCGCTTCGAGAGGTGGGTACTGTCCATTGCTCGATCGGACTGCACCGTGACGACATCGACGACGCACGCGCGACCAGTGGAGATCTGCTTGTATCGTGGTTCACCATTGTCTGGCGTGACATCGCTGTCGCTCCGCGTGCTGTAACGGTAGCCCGCGCGGTGACCTCCGCTACGGGCCAAGAGAGAGTCGAATTTCGCGAACTTTCTTGTGGCCCAGTGGCATTCAGCGAAGCAACATTGATGCCGTCCGCCGAAAGTGGGCTGCCGAAGCAACAGTTGGTCCAGTTCCGTGGCTACCTGCCCCATCCGGACTGCAAGCGGCTGGCCATTCTCACCTTGAGCACAACGGCCCTGGCGCGCCGGGAGCAGTACCGGACACTGCTCCACGAGATCGCCGAGACAGTCACTTTCGAAGACCCCCTAACAGGTGAAGGCGTTATCCACCACGCTGACCCGGGGTAGGAACACCCCCATGACCCAACTCGGCGCAGTCTTCCGCCCCCAACTACCCCCCGAGCACCTCCGATCCATCGCACATCTCGCCGACAGCTCCGGGCTCGACGAACTCTGGCTCTGGGAAGACTGCTTCCGGGAAGGCGGTGTCTCCGCCGCCGCGGCCGCGCTCGCCTGGACCGATCGGGTGCGGGTCGGGATCGGGTTGTTGCCGGTGCCTTTGCGGAACGTGGCCATCACCGCCATGGAGGCGGCCACGCTGGAGCGGATGTTTCCGGGGCGGGCCGTCCTTGCCGTCGGGCATGGGGTGCAGGAGTGGATGGGGCAGGTGGGGGCGCGGGTTGAGTCGCCGGTCACCTTGTTGCGGGAGCATCTCGTTGCCCTCAGGGCACTCCTGCGCGGGGAGCGGCTGACGACCGAGGGACGGTACGTCCGGCTCGATGACGTCGCACTTGACTGGCCCCCGGCGGAATCCGTTCCCGTCATCGCCGGTGTCACCGGGCCCCGTTCCCTCCGGCTCTCCGGTGAGGCTGCCGACGGGACGCTGCTCACCGCGTCCAACCCCCCGGATGGCGTACGTCGGGCCCGGCAGCTCATCGATGAAGGGCGGGCGGCCGCCGGGCGTACCGATCCGCATCGCGTCGTCGTCTATCTCCTCGCCGCCACCGGGGCCGGCGCAGCCGACCGGTTGCGGAACGAGCTCGGCGACGAAGGCCTCGCCGACGTCCCCGGACTCGGTGTCGCCGGAGACGCCGGTGCTGTTGCCAAGGCCGTTCAGCGGTTCGCGGAGGCCGGGGCCGATACCGTCGTGCTGCAGCCGACGGGGGACGAGCCCGACCCCGAGGGGTTCGTGCGGTTCGTCGCCGAGGAAGTGCGGCCGCTCGTCCCGTAGCCACCGGCGTTGACGTCAGTCAGTGCCCGGGTCACGACCACCGGAACCCGAGTATCAGCATCAATGTCAGTGCCGGGTGTCACACTCCCCGACATGAGCGATGACATCGTGGCACTGCGTGACGTGGTCGACGCCGACCTCGAAGCCTTCCTCGCCTTCGAGCACGATCCCGAGGCCGTCCGGCGCTCCCGTTTCACGCCCCGGCCTCGGGACCGCTTCATGCGGCACTGGAAGGAGCGTGTTCTCGGGGACCCCGACGGTTTCGTGCAGACGGTCACTCTGGACGGCGAAGTCGCCGGGAACCTCGTCGCCTGGTGGGAGGGGGAGCGGCGGTTCATCGGGTACTGGCTCGGGCGGGCCTACTGGGGGCGCGGTGTCGGCAGTCGTGCCCTCGGGCTCTTTCTGGAGCGCGAGACCACCCGCCCCCTTTACGCCGATCCCTTCAAGGACAACACCGCCTCCGTCCGGCTCCTGGAGAAGCACGGCTTCCGGCGCACCGGCACCGTCACCCATGGCGACGACGAGCACATCATGCTCATGCTCCAGAAGGACTCATGACCCCGGCCGTCGGTCCCCCGTCGCCCCGTCGATCAGCTCCCGCACGATGTCCATGTGCCCCGCGTGCCGAGCCGTCTCCTCGATCATGTGGACCAGCACCCACCGCAGGGACATGGCCTCGCCCCGCCAGTCCGGTCGGCCGAGGTCGTCCAGGGACCGCTCGCGGATCGTGCGGTCGGCCGCGGCGCGGGCGCGGCCGTAGAAGTCGATGATCTGCTGGGTCGTCTCGCCCTGGTCCGCGCGCATGTCCTCGTCGCTGTACGGGTCGAACCACAGCGGCTCGACCTCGCCGCCGAAGGCCGAGACGAACCAGCCGTACTCCACCGAGCCCAGGTGCTTCACCAGGCCCAGCAGGTTTGTGCCCGACGGGGTCAGCGGGCGGCGGAGTTCCGAGTCGTCCAACCCCTCCAGCTTCCACAGCACCGCGTCCCGCATCCGGTCGAGGCTCGCGTGCAGCGTTTCCTTGTCATCGGCCGTGTACTGCGTACGTGGAGTCTCAGGGTTCGTCATACCGCGGAAATTAGCAGCGGCCTCTGACATTGATGCGGGTACCCAGGTTCCGGTGATCGTGGCCCAGCCTCTGACTGACAGTGGCTGCGATCATCCGGGCATGGGACACCCGCACCACAGCCACGACGGCCACGACACCCGCTCCTTCGAGGACCTCGTCGCCGAGGGCGCCGCCGTGCCCACCGAGGGCTGGGACTTCTCCTGGTTCGAGGGGCGGGCCACCGAGGCGCGGCCCAGTTGGGGGTACGCCGTCTCCCTGGCCGAGCGGCTGGCCGGTCCCGGCGTCGCCGCCGCCCTCGACATCCAGACCGGGGGAGGGGAGGTGCTCGACTTCGCCCTCCGGCACACCCCAAAGGCCCCGCTCCTCACCGTCGCCACCGAGGGCTGGCCGCCCAATGTCGCCAAGGCCACCGCCCTGCTGGCGCCGCGCGGTGTCGCCGTCGTGGCCTCGCCCGAGCCGGGCCCGCTGCCCTTCGCCGACGGCGCCTTCGATCTCGTGTCCAGTCGGCACCCCGTCCGGGCCCATTGGACGGAGATCGCCCGTGTGCTCGCGCCCGGCGGCATCTACTTCGCCCAGCATGTCGGGCCGCACAGCGTCTTCGAACTCGTCGAGTTCTTTCTCGGGCCGCAGCCGGAAGAGGTGCGCGAGGGCCGCCATCCGGAAAGGGAGCGCGCCGACGCCGAGGCCGCCGGTCTGGAGGTCGTCGATCTGCGTGCCGAGGAACTCCGCATGGAGTTCCACGACATCGCGGCCGTCGTCCACTTCCTGCGCAAGGTGATCTGGATGGTCCCCGGTTTCACCGTCGAGGCCTACGAGCCTCAACTCCGGTCCCTGCATGAGCGGATCCGGGACGAGGGGCCCTTCGTCGCCCACAGCACCCGGCACCTGTTCGACGCCCGTAAGCCGCGGCGCCGTTAGGCGTGCGGGCCCACCGTCACCTCCCCCCGCACCAACTCGGGCCGGGCTTCGAGAACTTCACCCACCCGCCGCACCTGCTCGTCCAACTCCCGCTCCTGCCGCGCGGTCAGGCTTCTCAGCGCCTCCACGGTCACCGTCGTACGCCGGCCCTGGCGCCGCTGGTGCCACACCCCGGCCGCCACACCGTCCACCAGCAGCACCGGGTAGTTCCCCGCCTGCCCTCCCGCCAGCGCCCTCCGGTACGCCTGCCCGGGGAACAGTGATTGCCGAGGCTGCCCGGCGATGACGTACGCGTCGAAGTACGGCAGAAGCCGCACGCCCTTCCACCCGGAGGAGGGGAACGATGTGTCGCCCGCCGCCACCCACGCCGGTGCCCCCTCGAAGTCGACCTCCTCGATCGCACGCCGGTGCCCCCTCGAAGTCGACCTCCTCGATCGCACGCCGGTGCCCCCTCGAAGTCGACCTCCTCGATCGCTCCCTCGGCGGCCAGATCGCGGAGGAGACGGCAGCCCAACCGTCCGGTGCCGCCCGCCACTTGGCGAACCAGGGCGCCGTCGAGGGACCGTAGGCGTGGAGATAGCGCCGTACCAGCCCAGCCGTCGCCTCCGCGGGCGGCAGTGGGTCGAAGTGCGGCGGCCGGGTGTATGTCACCTTCCGTCCCCGATTGGGGCCGAAGCACAGAGCTCCCGCCTGGCCCGCCGTGGGGGTCCCCCCATGCCCTTTGGGCCATGGGGGAGCATGACCTGTCGCCAGCGCGGCCACATGCCCTGGAAGGCCGGCATCACCAGGTCGCCTGCCCAGGGGCCGGTGCGGGCCACGACCTCGTCGCTCAGCTCGTCGATCGTCAGGCACACCCCGTCCAGCGCGTCCCGATCGCCGTCACGATCTCCTGGGCCTGCGCCTGCGTGATCCGGGCGTCGGGGGCGAAGGGGCTTGCGCCTGAGGGGATGGCGGTCAGGGCCGCGGTCCACAGGGGGAGTTCGCCGGCGGGGAGCAGATGTACCGTGCCGCGCGGGCCGTGGGTCTTCACGAGCGAGCGGTCGTCCCAGAGTGCGGTGCGTATGTCCGCCCGCGTCAGGCCCCAGGACCGTACGCCGATCGACAGCTCGGCCGCGGACAGGACCTGGGCGTGCGCGCCGAGCATCGCCGAGACGATGCCGGGCACCGAAGCGCCCTCCGATGGGGGATTGGCCAGGAACTGTCGTTCGAGCCGCCGTGTGCTCGCCTCGTGCCAGGAGATCGTCACCGTCATGGGGTGACGGTAGGGGGGATGTAGGTCAGATCCCGGCCTCTTGAGTGCCGAAAGGCCGTAGCAAATGCGGCAAACAGGGAATCAGGGTGCTTCCGCCTATGTATCCAAGGATTCATGGCTTGTCCACATTGTTATCGCTTGCCACTCGCGTCCCATCTGTAACTCGCGTAAGTTCAGACCAAGGCAATTCGCGTCAGCAAAGCTGCGCGGGCGGCACCGCGCAGTGGAGGGGGCTGCGCGGTGCCGTGCCCACCTGCGGCGGATGTGCCGTCGTACGGCCCGCCCCGGCGTCAAGCCGGCGTTCGCTGCCCGGGTCACCCGGGGGAGGGATGGCGGCCAACTCGCCGAGCGCGTCGCAGGGCCGCCAAACCCGGCCGCTCCGCCCCTTATCCCGCTTGATTGCCCTGGGAATCCGCTGGGTTCCGGCCATGAGCCCCCTGCGAAATCCCCCACTCACGCCCACCGCCCCGTCGCCACGCGATTTCGGAGAGTAGTTGTGGCACGCCGATGCGCGCAGCATCACTTACGAAGGGTTATGGTGGAAACCCCCCCTCGGGCCGGTCCGTCTCCCCCCCACGGACCGGCCCGTTTTCTTGTCCCGGTTAAAGTCCGGTACATGCCATTCGGAGCTACCCGAACGGCGGCGTCCGTACCGCCTCGATCGTGTCCCCGGTCATCCAGATCATCTTCGCGCTGAGCGCGCTGTCCAGGCAGGAAGCCCTGCTCGGCGTCATCCCGCTCGGCGCCGCGATCACGGTCGTCGTCCTGCTCGGGCGGGACGCCGCCGACGCCTGGTTCAGCCGCCCCCGAAGCCGCTGACGGCCGCCCCCGGCACCGGGGGTAGGCTCAGTCCCGGGACCGCCACAGGGCTGGGACCGCCCCCGGGGATCTGGCCGGGGCCAGCGGCCGCCCGATCTGTACGGAGGGGCTGACAATCACGTGAACCTGCGCGACAAGCTGCGCGGCCTGCTGGTCAGGCTGTACGCGCGCCGGGTGGAAGGTCACCTGGACCACGCTCAGGTGCCCAAGCACATCGGCGTCATCATGGACGGCAACCGCCGCTGGGCGAAGGCCGCGGGTTCCACCACCGTGCACGGTCACCGGGCCGGGGCCGAGAAGATCGAGGAGTTCCTCGGCTGGTGCTCCGAGACGGACGTCGAGGTCGTCACCCTCTGGCTGCTGTCGACGGACAACTTCGACCGCCCGCAGGAGGAGCTGGTCCCGCTGCTCGGGATCATCGAGGACGTCGTCAGGACTCTTGCCGCCGACGGCCGCTGGCGCGTCCACCACGTCGGCACGCGTGATCTGCTGCCGCCGCGGATGCAGACCACCCTCAAGGAGGCCGAGGAGAGCACCGAGCACGTCGACGGCATACTCGTCAACGTCGCCATCGGCTACGGCGGCCGCCAGGAGATCGCCGACGCGGTGCGCTCGATGCTGCTCGACGCGGCGGACCGGGACACCTCGATCGAGAAGCTCGCCGACTCCGTCGACATCGAGATGATCGGCCGCCACCTCTACACCGGCGACCAGCCCGACCCGGACCTGGTGATCCGCACCAGCGGGGAACAGCGGTTGTCCGGATTCATGCTGTGGCAGACGGCGCACTCCGAGTACTACTTCTGTGATGTGTTCTGGCCGGCCTTCCGCAAGGTCGACTTCCTGCGAGCGATGCGCGACTACGCCGCCCGCCACCGCCGTTACGGCGGCTGAGCCACAGGTCATGCGGCCACCTCGTCCGGGGCGGAAGTAACAAGGAGTTCACCAGCGCGCCGTCATATGCCCTGGCATGGCAGCGCTTGTTCGAGGGCATAAGCCAAGCAGGTCGACACCCGAACCACGGGTGTCGGATCTCAGCGGACGGCACGGGGCCGTCCGCCCGGGAGGCCCTTTGCACCAGCCCGATCGTGCGGTCACCGTACGGACGAAGCAGCCAAGGGCCGGTTTTCGGCCCGTGCAACGGCGCCGTCGACCGGCCTGGTTCTTCCCGCCCTCCCGGCCCTGCATCCTCTCCGTCGCTCCCCGACCTCTTCCGAGGGGGTACGTCCTTCCGTGGTGACCAGCACAAAGCGCCACAAGCCCGACCGGCGCACTTATGTTCTCGACACGAGCGTCCTGCTGTCCGACCCGAACGCCCTGAACCGCTTCGACGAGCACGAAGTCGTGCTCCCCATCGTCGTGGTCACGGAGCTGGAGGCCAAGCGGCACCACCCCGAACTCGGTTACTTCGCCCGGCAGGCGCTGCGTCTGCTGGACGACTTCCGAGTCCGGCACGGTCGCCTCGACGGCCCCATCCCGATCGGGGACCTCGGCGGGACGGTGCGTGTCGAGCTCAACCACTCGGACCCCAGCGTTCTGCCGACCGGCTACCGCCTGGGGGACAACGACTCCCGCATCCTCGCGGTCGCCCGCAATCTGCAGGCCGAGGGGTTCGACGTCACCGTGGTGTCGAAGGACCTTCCGCTCAGGATCAAGGCCTCGTCCGTCGGGCTCCTCGCCGAGGAGTACCGCGCCGAGCTCGCCATCACGGACTCCTCCGGCTGGACCGGAATGTCCGAACTGACCCTGCCGGGCGAGCAGGTGGACATCCTCTTCGAGGAGGGGCACGCGTATGTGCCCGAGGCGGCGGACCTGCCGGTGCACACCGGGCTCACCATCCAGTCCGAGCGCGGCAAGGCGCTGGGCCGGGTGACGGCCGAGGGCAACGTCCGGCTGGTGCGCGGCGACCGGGAGGCGTTCGGGATCAAGGGGCGCAGCGCCGAGCAACGCATCGCGCTCGATCTGCTCCTCGATCCGGACATCGGGATCGTCTCCATGGGCGGCCGGGCCGGCACCGGTAAGTCGGCGCTGGCGCTGTGCGCGGGTCTTGAGGCCGTGCTGGAGCGCCGGCAGCACCAGAAGGTGATGGTCTTCCGGCCGCTGTACGCCGTGGGCGGGCAGGAGCTCGGCTATCTGCCGGGCACCGAGGCCGAGAAGATGAGCCCCTGGGCGCAGGCCGTGTTCGACACGCTGTCCGCGGTCACCAGCCGCGAGGTCATCGAGGAGGTCACCGCGCGCGGGATGCTGGAGGTCCTTCCGCTCACCCACATCCGCGGACGCTCGCTGCACGACGCGTTCGTGATCGTGGATGAGGCGCAGTCGCTGGAACGGAATGTCCTGCTGACCGTTCTGTCCCGGATCGGCGCGAATTCACGGGTCGTTCTGACCCATGACGTGGCCCAGCGGGACAACCTCCGGGTCGGACGCTACGACGGAGTCGTCGCCGTCGTGGAGAAGCTGAAGGGACATCCGCTCTTCGCCCATGTCACGCTGACGCGGTCCGAGAGGTCCCAGATCGCGGCCCTTGTGACCGAAATGCTGGAAGACGGACAAATCTGAGGTCATAGCGACCAGTTGGCGCCGTCCGACAAAGGCCTAGAGCCTAGTTGGGCGGCGCCTTGGCGTGTTGCTGTTTCTCAGAACTCCCTGGACCAAACGGGATGTGAGCTTTCACACGCAACACAGAATTGCCTTGCGGCGTCCGGGTACGGCAGAGTCTCACTCCTGTCAGGCCCCGCATACGACACACCTGTACCCCCAGCGGTACGGCACAACTTGAGAAACACCGCTAACTCCAAAGCGTCGTCGTATGCCGCCCGTGCACCACGCGGCGCTCCCCACAGGGGAGTTGCCCACCGGGCCCGCGCCTCCCGTGACCCCGCAGTTGGGAGGCCAGTGTCAGGGGCACGATTGCGTCCGCCAGGGTCACCGAAGCGGACGATGCTGGAAGGAAACCGTGTGAGCCGGATCTCGGTCCGGGGATTCGCAGTGGCCTCGGCCACCGCGGTCACCGCTGTCGGAAGCGTTGTCGGCGTTGCCTCGGGCAGCACCGCGCAGACCAACGACGCCGAAGCGACGGCAGCCGACGCGACGCTCCTCGCGGACATACCCACGGGTCAGCAGGCCCAGGTGCAGACCGCGTCCCTGACACAGCAGGCGAACGTCCAGGCGATTGCCGCGGACGCGAGCGCCAAGAAGGACGCGGAGGAGTCGGCCCGCAGGGCCGCCGCCCAGACCGCGATCCAGAAGAAGGAAGCCGCGGCGAAGGCGGCGAAGGCGGCCGAGGAAGCCAAGGAGCGCGAAGAGGCCGAGGCGAAGGCCTCCCGGTCCTCCTCCAGCTTCCCTGTGCAGAGCTCGTACACCGTCGCGCAGATCCAGGCGATGGCGCAGTCGATGGTGCCGTCCGGCCAGTACCAGTGCTTCAGCAACATCGTGGACCGCGAGTCCAGCTGGAACTACCAGGCCGTGAACCCGTCCTCCGGCGCCTACGGCCTCTTCCAGGCGCTCCCGGCCGGCAAGTACGCCTCGGCGGGCTCCGACTGGCAGACCAACCCGGCGACCCAGATCAAGTGGGGCCTCAACTACATGAACCAGCGCTACGGCAGTCCCTGTGACGCCTGGTCGTTCTGGCAGGCGAACCGCTGGTACTAGGTTCACCGCTCAGCCTTGCTCAGCCCCTCACCGTCTTTGGTGGGGGGCTTTGCCATGTACGGTCGGACCGGACGGCTCCGGGGGGAGTGGTGGGGAAAGACGGGGGAAAAGGACGGATCATGTCGCGAGTGCCAGGGTGGCTCGGTCGGCTCGGTGCCGGTCTGACGCGGATGGGAGAGCGGTTGGACGAGCGCCGCGCGGACGTGGAGCGCGAGAGCGGCGACTCCCCGCCCGCCCCGACACCGCCGCCCGCCGACAAGGTGCCGCCGCCCCCTGAGCCCGTGCCCGCCGCTCCGGCGCGTCCGGATCCCGCGCTGGCCGTGCCGTGGGGAGTGCGGGTCGCCGCCGAGGCCGGGTGGCGGCTGCTGGTGCTGGCCGGCACCGTGTGGGTGCTGATGCGGGTCATCAGCGCCGTACAGCTGGTGGTACTGGCGTTCGTGGCCGCGCTGTTGATGACGGCGCTGCTCCAGCCCACCGTGGCCCGGCTGCGCCGTTACGGCGTCCCGCGGGGCCTCGCGACCGCGCTCACCGCGATCCTGGGCTTCGTCGTGATGGGGCTGATGGGCTGGTTCGTCACCTGGCAGGTGATGGAGAACATCGACAACCTCTCCGACCAGGTCCAGGACGGCATCGACGAGCTGCGCAACTGGCTGCTGGACAGCCCCTTCCACGTCACCGACAAGCAGATCAACGACGTCGCCGAGAACCTGCGCGACACGATCGGCGCCAACACCGACGAGATCACCTCGGCGGGCCTGGAGGGCGTCACGGTCATCGTCGAGGCGCTGACCGGCATCCTGCTGGCCGCCTTCTCGACGCTCTTCCTTCTCTACGACGGCAAGCGCATCTGGGAGTGGTCGCTGAAGTTGGTGCCGGCGGCGGCGCGGCCGGGGGTGGCCGGGGCCGGACCCGCGGCCTGGCGCACCCTGACCGCGTATGTGCGCGGCACGGTGATAGTGGCGTTGATCGACGCCATCTTCATCGGCATCGGCATCTACTTCCTGGATGTGCCGATGGCCGTACCGCTGGCCGTCTTCATCTTCCTTTTCTCCTTCATCCCGCTCGTGGGCGCGGTGGCCTCCGGCGCGCTGGCCGTCGTCGTCGCGCTGGTGACGCAGGGCGTGTTCACGGCGGTGATGACGCTGGCGGTCGTGCTCGCGGTCCAGCAGATCGAGGGCCACATCCTCCAGCCGTTCATCCTGGGCCGCGCGGTCCGGGTCCACCCCCTGGCGGTCGTCCTGTCGGTGGCGGCGGGCGGGCTGGTCGCGGGGATCGGCGGGGCGGTCGTGGCCGTACCGCTGGTGGCGGTGACGAACACGGTGGTGGGCTATTTGAAGGCCCATTCGCAGGAAGCCCGTGCTCCCCACGTCGAAGGCCCCGTCCACCGGGAGTGAACGGGGCCCGCGGCAGAGCGGGTTACGCGGAGAGCACCGCTTCCGCGTCCAGCGTCACGCCGACCGCCTGGATCACCGAGGCGATCTTGAACGCCTCCTGGACGACCTCGCGCTCGATGCCCGCCTTGCGCAGCACCTGCTCGTGCGAGTCGAGGCACATGCCGCAGCCGTTGATGGCGGAGACCGCGAAGGACCACAGCTCGAAGTCGACCTTGTCGACGCCGGGGTTGCCGATGACGTTCATCCGCAGACCGGCGCGCAGGGTGCCGTACTCGTGGTCCGAGAGCAGATGCCGGGTGCGGTAGAAGACGTTGTTCATCGCCATGATCGCGGCCGCGGACTTGGCCGCGGTGTACGCCTGCGGCGTCAGGTTCGCCTTCGCCTCCGGCTCCAGCTCGCGCAGCACGATCGGGGAGCGCGAGGCGATGGCGGTCGCCAGCACGGTGCCCCACAGCTGCTGCGCCGGTAGGTCGGAGTTGCCGATGACCGAGCCCAGGTTGAGCTTCAGGTCCTTGGCGTAGTCCGGGACGGCGGACTTGAGGGAGTCGAGCGACATCTCAGGTCACTCCCCGGCCAGCAGCTTGACCGCGTCCAGGGTCTCGTCGCCCTTGCTCCAGTTGCACGGGCAGAGCTCGTCGGTCTGCAGCGCGTCGAGGACCCGCAGGACCTCCTTGGGGTTACGGCCGACGGAGCCGGCGGTGACCATCGTGAACTGGATCTCGCGGTTCGGGTCCACGATGAAGACGGCGCGCTGCGCGAAACCGTCCTCGCCCTCGATGCCGAGGTCGCGCATCAGCTCGTGCTTGGAGTCGGCCAGCATCGGGAAGGGCAGGTCGGTCAGGTCCGGGTGGTCCTTGCGCCAGGCGTGGTGGACGAACTCGGAGTCACCGGAGAAGCCGAGGATCTGCGCGTCGCGGTCGGCGAACTCGTCGTTCAGCTTGCCGAACGCGGCGATCTCGGTCGGGCAGACGAAGGTGAAGTCCTTGGGCCACGCGAAGACCACGAGCCACTTGCCCTCGTAGGACTTGTGGTGGATCTGCTCGAACTCCTTGCCCTTCTCCAGCGAGACACAGGCGGTCAGTTCGAACTCGGGGAACTTGTCACCAACAGTGAGCACACGCTCTCCTTGCAGCGAAGAAGCGTCCGGATCGCGGACGCTTCCCATGGGTTGGACGAGCCAGATGCTGGCACAAGGTGCATTGATTAGAGAAATCGCTACACTCGGTCATGTTGATCGGAGGCGGTTATCAGTGACTGTGGGTAATGCGGGAGCCAAGAGGCGGCTGCCCAGTCTGGCCCAGCTGCGGGCCTTCGCGGCCGTCGCGGAGCATCTGCACTTCCGGGACGCGGCCGCCGCCATCGGCATGAGCCAGCCCGCGCTGTCCGGTGCCGTCGCCGCCCTGGAGGAGACGCTCGGCGTCACCCTCCTGGAGCGTACGACCCGCAAAGTGCTGCTCTCGGCGGCCGGCGAGCGGCTCGCCGTACGCGCCAAGGCAGTACTGGACGAGGTGGGCGCGCTGCTGGAGGAGGCGGAGGCGGTACGGGCGCCGTTCACCGGGGTGCTGCGGCTCGGGGTCATCCCGACCGTCGCGCCGTATCTGCTGCCGACGGTGCTGCGTCTGGTGCACGACCGCTACCCCGACCTCGACCTCCAGGTCCACGAGGAGCAGACCGCGAGCCTCATCGACGGCCTGAACACCGGCCGCCTCGACCTGCTGCTGCTCGCCGTCCCGCTCGGGGTGCCCGGGGTCACCGAACTCCCGCTCTTCGACGAGGACTTCGTGCTGGTCACGCCTGCGGACCACCGCCTCGGCGGCCGTGCGGGGATTCCGCGCGAGGCGCTGAAGGAGCTGAATCTGCTGCTCCTGGACGAAGGGCACTGTCTGCGCGACCAGGCCCTCGACATCTGCCGGGAGGCCGGCCCGGGATTCAAGGGGGCGGGGCAAAGCCCCTCGTTTGAGGGTGGTGGCGGGCGCCGGGAGGGCGCCCCGGTCACCACCACGGCCGCCGGTCTCTCCACGCTGGTCCAGCTTGTCGCGGGCGGCCTCGGTGTCACCCTGCTGCCGCGGACCGCCGTCAAGGTCGAGACGTCCCGCAGCAACCAGCTTCTGACCGGATACTTCTCCGACCCTGCCCCCACCCGCCGGATCGCCCTCGCCATGCGCATGGGCGCGGCCCGCAGCGCGGAGTACCAGGAACTGGCCACCGCGCTGCGGGAGGAACTGCGCCCCCTGCCCGTGAGGGTGCTGTCCTGACTCACTCGGTGCGCAGACCGTCCGGGCGCATCAGCCTCAGCAGGGGAGGCAGGCTGAGCAGGGTCACCGCGAGGACGACTCCGGCCGCGGCGCCCGTCATCGACAGCAGGCTGCCCCAGTCCACCCGGACCGGCGTGGCCGTCATCCGCAGCAGGACCGCGCCGAGGGTGAGGCCCACCGTCGAGGCCAGCAGCAGGCCCAGCGTGATCGGGATCGCCGTCTGCCACAGCACCGACAGGCTCAGCGTGCGCCGCCGGGTGCCGAAGGCGACCAGCGCCGACAGCAGCTTCCTGCGCTCGCGCAACTGCTCCAGCTGGGAGACCAGCAGGCTCGCCCCGATCAGCACCAGCACACACACGGCGCCGACGAACAGGCCGGTGCGGATGGAGGCGTAGCGGTCGGACCGCTCCGTCGCCGACCAGTCCGAGGCGTACACCAGCGGGCCCAGGGCCGCCGCGGTGTTGCGCACATGCTCGCGCGCGTCGGGTACGGACGGGTCGATCCCGAGGTAGGCGCGGCCGAGCATGGCCGGCTTCGCCGCTTCGGGCAGCGCCCTCGGGGTGATCAGGAAGCCGCTGCGCTCAAGACCGCTCAGATCCTTGACCCCGTCCGCCTTGCGGATCCCCTCCGGTACCTTCCAGGCGACGCCGAGGCCCGTGTCGGCTCCGACGTAGCCGGGGTCCAGGTACAACTTCGTGCCGGGGACGGCCAGTCGCGGGGTGTCGGTGTCGTACGCCGCCCCGCGTATCGCGAAGACGTCACCGTCCCGGCAGGAGGGCAGCTCGGCGACCTCGCGCAGCGCCGCGCAGTCGCCGACGGTCACGGAGGAGCTCCGTTCGGGGTCGGCGGGCTTGTCGCCCAGGGCGCCCTCCGAAAGAGCGAGGACCCGGCGCACGCCCTCGGTCCCTCGCAACTCCTCCGCGGCACCGGCGAGTTCCACACCACCGCCCACGTCGACCTGCATCTGCGCCTTCGTGAGGTCGTAGCCGGTGTCCTTGGTGTAGTCGCTCTCCACTCCGGCGAAGAGCATCTGCAGGGCGATGGCCCCGGCCACCGCGACCGCGACACCGTTGACCAGCCGGGCGGCCGTACCGCTGCTCAACTGCAGTCGTCGTACGGCCAGTTGCCAGGCGATCCCGCCGCCGCCGAGCCGGGCGACGACCGTCTCCACGATCCAGGGCAGCAGCGCCGTCACACCGACCAGCAGCAGCATCACTCCGCCGATGACGAGGTACTGGTTGAAGTCGCCGTCGTCGTTGCCCTGCCCGATCATCGGGTAGAGCATCGCGAGTCCGCCGAGCGGCAGCAGCAGCCGCCACCACAGCCTGCGGCGCGCGGGCTTGGCCGTACGCACCACGCCGAGCGGTTCGATGACCACCCCGCGCAGCGCGAGCAGCGTCACCAGCACCGCGGCCGCGGGGACCGCCACGGCCACCAGCAGGGCGAGCGCGGGGGAGGGGTTGAGGTCGTGCGGGAAGACGCTGAACCGGAACACCTCGACGGAGCCCGCGATCTGACGTCCGATCAGGAAGAAGACCGTACCGAAGACCAGCCCGAGCAGCGCTCCCGCGAGCGCCTCGCCGGCCGCGATCCGGCGGGTCATCCGGCCGTCGGAGCCCACCAGACGCAGCGCCGCGAGCCGCCGGTCGCGCCGCTCGCCGCCGAACCGCACGGCCGCCGCGATGAACACCGCGACCGGCATCAGCAGTGCGACGAACACGACCAGGATCAGCAGGACCAGCACCGGGTCGGTCTTCTCGCGGTACGGGTTGGGATCGCCGTAACGGTCGATACGGGTCACCTGGGCGCCGTCGACATACCGTTCGAGTCCCTCGCCGCCCCGGTAGAAGGTGAGATCGGCCGAGCCGACCAGACCGCTGTCCCCGATGGTTCCCACGATCCGGTCCGGCAGCCGTTCGCGCAGCAGCTTGCCGCCGTCCGACTCCAGCAGCCGCTTCAGCGCAGGGGAGACCACCATCTCGCCCGCGGCGGGGAACTCGGACACCCCGGGCGGCAGCGGGGCCCGCGGGCCCTCCGGCTCCAGCGACCGCCCCCGGACGTCCTCGCCGCGGAAGACGGTGTCGGTCTCCGCGACCAGCAGCGTGTTGTCCGCCTTGGGCGGCACCTCGGAGCTGTAGGTGATGTCGGTGCGCGCGTCGCTCCGGTCGTCCCGGGCCGACAGCGCGTTCGGGATCGCCGTCGTCAGCAGCAGCAACGCCACCCCGAGCCCGACCCCGACGGCCGTCAGCAGGGCCCGGGTCCAGCCCTCGCGCCCGCCCGCGAAGGCGAACCGGAAACCGAGGGCGAGATCTCTCCCCCACTGGTTCATACGATCCGCTCCATGTCCCGGGACCGCCCGTCCCGTACGACGATCTCGCGGTCGGAGTAGGCCGCCACCCGTGCCTCGTGCGTGACCAGCACGACGGCGGCGTTGGTGGATCGAGCGGCCTCCGTGAGCAGCCCCATCACCCGCTCGCCGTTGAGGGAGTCCAGCGCGCCGGTCGGCTCGTCGGCGAACACCACCCGGGGGCTGGTGACCAGCGCCCGGGCCACGGCGACCCGCTGCCCCTGACCGCCGGAGACCTCGCCGGGCCGCTTCTTGCGCAGGTCGTCGACCTCAAGACGTTCCATCCAGGACAGCGCGGTGCGCTCGGCCTCCTTGCGGGAGGTGCCGTTCAGCCTGAGCGGCAGGGCGACGTTCTCGACACAGGTCAGCTCGGGCACCAACTGGCCGAACTGGAAGACGAAACCGAACTCCGAGCGCCTGAGCGCACTGCGCTCGGCGTCGCTCATCGTCGCGAGCTCCCGCCCGGCGTAGGTGATCGACCCGGAGTCCGGGGGCACGATCCCGGCGAGACAGTGCAGCAGCGTCGACTTCCCGGAGCCGGAGGGCCCCATCACGGCGACGACCTCCCCGGGATGCACGGAGAACTCGGCGCCGTCGAGCGCGACGGTCGGACCGTAGGCCTTGCGCAGCTCCTCGGCCGCGAGCAGGGCACCGGCGGGCGGCGTCACTTGACCACCACCTCGGCCAGCTTGTCGAGCCGCGCGGCCGTGAGTTCCAGCCAGCGCAGATCGGCCTCCAGGTGGAACAGGGCGTGGTCGCAGATCAGCTGGTCCGCGAGATCGCCCTTGCGCTTGCGGTCGGTCAGGATCCGCATCATCCGCAGATGCTCGGCGCGCTGGGTGTCGAGGATGTCGGCGGCGTCGCGCCGGGTGAGCAGCGCGAGGACGACCTTGGTGTACAGCGTGGACTGCAGATACGGCTCGGGCTTCTCGGGCGTCGCCAGCCACCGCTGTACGTCGGTGACCCCGGCGTCGGTGATCGCGTACCGCTTCCGCTCGGGCCCGCCGCCGGGTTCGATGCCGTCGACCTCGACGAGGCCGTTCTTCAGCAGCCGGGACATCGTCGAGTAGACCTGGCCGTAGTGCAGCGGCCGGTCGTGACCGAACTTCTCGTCGAAGGCCCGCTTCAGGTCGTAACCGTGACGGGGGCCCGATTCCAGGAGCCCTAGGAGGGTGTGACCGATGGACATGCCGAGGACTCTACACGGGGTGTATACGCCGCATGTATACATCGAGTGTGCAGATCATGGCGGTCCGTACGGCGGCCCAGGTGGGGGCCGATTGTCACGGTTCTGCTACGGGGATTCGGGAGGCTTCGCGGGCGGCCGGCCGCGGCGCGGCATCGGCTTGGCCTCGCCCGGAAGGCGACCCGCCTCCGCGAGGGCGCGCCGCAGCAGGAACTCGATCTGCGCGTTCGCGGACCGCAGT
Source organism: Streptomyces sp. P17 (assembly GCF_032436805.1). Classification (NCBI taxonomy): domain Bacteria; kingdom Bacillati; phylum Actinomycetota; class Actinomycetes; order Kitasatosporales; family Streptomycetaceae; genus Streptomyces; species Streptomyces sp. P17. The sequence goes on from NZ_JAVRBF010000025.1 coordinate 19,245, forward strand.
TCGTCCCCCGCCCACCGGGCGAGCGCCTCGTACACGGCCGGGTCCAGCCGCAGCAGCACCTGCTTGCGCTGCGGCCGGCCCTGAGGAGCTGTCACTGGTAGAGGGTTCCCGTGTTGAGCACCGGCTGCGGCGACCGGTCACCGCACAGGACCACCATCAGGTTCGACACCATCGCCGCCTTGCGCTCCTCGTCCAGCTCCACGATGTCCCGCTCGGAGATCCGCGCGAGTGCCGCCTCGACCATGCCGACCGCTCCGTCCACGATCTGCCGCCGTGCCGCGACGACCGCCCCGGCCTGCTGCCGCTGGAGCATCGCCGAGGCGATCTCGGGAGCGTACGCGAGATGCGTGAAGCGCGACTCGATGATCTGCACTCCGGCCGCCTCCACGCGCGCGTGCAGCTCGAAGGCGAGCTTCTCGGTGATCTCCTCGGCGTTGCCGCGCAGCGAGAGACCGTCCTCGTCATGGGCGTCGTACGGGTACTCGATGGCGATGTGCCGGACGGCCGCCTCGGTCTGGGTGGAGACGAACTCCAGGAAGTCGTCCACCTCGAAGGTGGCCTGGGCCGTGTCCTCGACCCTCCACACCACGACCGCGGCGAGCTCGATCGGGTTGCCGTAGGCGTCGTTGACCTTGAGGACGGCGGTCTCGTGGTTGCGGACCCGGGTCGAGATCTTGGTCCTGGACGTGAACGGGTTCACCCAGCGCAGTCCGTCCTTCCGGATCGTCCCCCGGTACCGCCCGAAGAGCTGCACCACCCGGGCCTCGCCCGGGGCGACCGTGTTCAGTCCGCACATCGCGAGGAAGGCGGCGATGGCGACGGCGATGCCGCCGATGATCATCGCGGCCTTGGCGCCGCCCCCGGAGACGGTGGTGGAGCCGACGGCGCAGCCGACGCCGGCGGCGAGCCCGAGCAGGCCGAGCAGCAGGGCGAGGCCGCCGCCGATGCTGTGCGCGGCGAACTCGCGCACCCGTGGCGCGGGCATCTCGGGTACGTCGGCGGTGACGGATGTGTGGTCGTTCGACATGGCTGGTCCCCGTTTCGTGTGCTTACTCTGATCTATCTAAGTGATAGCACAATAACCCGCGAGGCAACCCTGCGCCCGCCTCGATGGTCGGTTCCGTTGAGACGGGTGCTGATTGTCACGTCCGTAAAAGGCCGGATCGGCGGCCCTTTGTCACATCTCCCGGTGTTAGCTTTCTGAGCTGACCTGAGCGGCGAACCTGTGTGGCACGAGTGCACACCAGAGCGAAGCGGAGCGGATCGGACTCATGGGACGAGCGGAAGAGAGACGAGCGCGGCAGCGCGGTGGCCGCCGCGCGGCGCCCAAGCGTCGCCGCTCGTCCGGCGCGGCCGGCACGAGCGGCATACGCAGGTTCTTCACCTGGAAGAAGATCCTCGGCACGTTCCTCGGCCTGTGCCTGCTCGGCATCGGCGGCTTCATCGTCCTGTACCTGATGGTGGACGTCCCCAAGGGCAACGCGGCCGCGAGGCTGCAGAGCAACGTCTACAAGTACAGCGACGGCTCGATCCTCGCCCGCGACGGCAAGGTCAACCGGGAGATCGTGGACCTGTCCAAGGTGCCCGAGGAGGTCCGCAACACCTTCGTCGCCGCCGAGAACAAGACCTTCTACAAGGACTCAGGCGTCGACTTCAAGGGCACCACCCGAGGCCTGATCAACACGCTCAGCGGCAAGGGCGCGCAGGGCGGTTCGACGATCACCCAGCAGTACGTCAAGAACTACTACCTGACCCAGGATCAGACGGTCACCCGCAAGCTCCGGGAGCTGGTCATCTCGTTGAAGGTGGACCGCCAGATGTCGAAGGACGACATCCTCGCGGGCTATCTCAACACCAGCTACTTCGGCCGTAACGCCTACGGCATCCAGGCCGCCGCGCAGGCCTACTACCGGGTCGACGCCGAGGAGCTCGACGTCGAGCAGGGCGCTTATCTCGCGGCCCTGCTCCAGGCGCCGAGCCAGTACGACTGGGCGGTCGCCTCCGAGACGGGCAGGGAACTCGTCAAGAACCGCTGGAACTACGTCCTCAACAACATGGTCGAGGAGGGCTGGCTGAGCTCCTCCGAGCGCCAGTCGATGAAGTTCCCGGTGCCCGAGGAGCCCAAGGCCGCCGCCGGTCTCGAAGGCCAGAAGGGCTATCTCGTCGACCTCGCCAACAATCAGCTCGAAGAGCAGCTGATGAAGGACGAGGGCATCTCGCGCTCCGAGGCCGAGACCCAGGTCAAGAGCCAGGGCTGGACCATCACCCTGAACATCGACCCGAAGAAGCAGGCGCAGCTGGAGAAGTCGGTCAAGACCCAGCTGACCAGCAAGCTCGACCCGAAGAAGCGCCCCGTCGACGGGGACATCCAGGCGGGAGCCGTCTCGGTCGACCCGAAGACGGGGAAGATCGTCGCCCTGTACGGCGGCGCGGACTACTTCGAGCACTACCGCTCCAACGCCACCCGCACCGACTACCAGCCGGCGTCGACGTTCAAGCCGGTCATCCTCGCCGCGGCCCTGGAGAACCAGGCGAAGACGCAGGACGGCGAGGCGATCGGCGCGAGCACGGTCTACGACGGCGACAGCAAGCGCCCGGTGGTGGACGCGAACGGCAACAAGGTCGGCTTCGCCCCGCCGAACGAGGATGACGTCGACTACGGCGACGTCACCGTCCAGACCGCGATGAACAAGTCCATCAACTCGGTGTTCGCACAGATGGGCATCGACGTCGGCATGGACGAGGTGATGGACACGGCCGCCCGGCTCGGCATGGACGACGACCTCCAGGCGGTGCCCGCGCAGACCCTCGGCACCATGGGCGCGAGCCCGCTCCAGATGGCCGGCGTCTACGCCACCCTCGACAACCACGGCAAGAAGGTCACCCCGACCCTCATCAAGTCGGCAGAGCAGAACAACCGCCAGATCGAGATGCCCGACCCGGTCGGCGACCAGGTCATCAGCCCCGAGGCCGCCGACACCGTGACCTCCGTCCTGACGGGCGTGGTCGACGACGGTACGGCCCGGAAGTCCGTGCGCGACAACCCCGCCCGCGACGGCCAGGAGGTCGCCGGCAAGACAGGTACGTCCGACTTCGGCAGGTCGGCCTGGTTCACCGGCTACACCCCGGACCTGGTGACCTCGGTCGGCCTGTTCGGTGAGGACAAGAAGACGGGCAAGCAGGTCGACATGAAGGGCGCGACCGGCGAACTGCCGGGCACGGGCCGGGTCAACGGCGGTGGCATCCCGGCGCAGATCTGGGCGGCGTACATGTTCGGAGTGACGGACACGGACGCCGAGTTCGAACTGGACACCGACCAGGGCGCGGCGGTCGAGCCGACCTGGACGCCGACGAAGACGCAGGAGCCGACGGACGAGCCGACGACGCGGGAGCCGACCACCCAGGCTCCCACGACCGAGGCCCCGACCACCGAGCCCCCGACGCCCACCGGCGCGCCCACGACGGACGAGCCGACGGACGAGCCGACGACGCAGGAGCCGACCACCGAGCCCCCGACGGACGAGATCCCGGAGGATCCGGTGGACCCGGACGAAGAGCGGTAAGGAAAAGGGCCGGTCCCCGCACAGGGGACCGGCCCTTGATTCATCCTCGGTTCAGTTCGAACCACACGACCTTGCCGGTACTGAGCCGTGTGGCCCCCCACCGTCTGGCCAGCTTGTTCACCAGATACAGCCCGCGGCCACCTTCGTCCGTGGCCCGCGCCTGCCTGAGCCGGGGCAACTGCGGCACATCGTCCCCGACCTCGCAGCGCAGCACATCGGTCCGCAGCAGCCGCAGCGTCACCGGCCGCGAGGCATACCGCACCGCGTTCGTCACGACCTCGCTCACCAACAGCTCGACCGAGTCGCTCATTTCCTCAAGTCCCCACCGGGACAGCGCACGCCGGGCCAGCCGCCGGGCCCGCCCGGGCGCCGCGTCCTCCGGCTCCAGGAACCAGTACGCGACATCACTCGGCGCGATCCCGTCGAACCGCGCGGCGAGCAGCGCGATGTCGTCGTCCCGGTCACCGGGGCCCAGCATGTCGAGCACCTCGTCGCACAGGGCCTCCAGCGGCGGCGGATGATCAGGACCGGTGAGCTGGGCGGTCGCGGCGAGCTTCTCGCGCAGTTGCTCTATCCCGGTCCACACGTCCCGCAGTCGCGACTCGACCAGACCGTCGGTGTAGAGCAGCAGGGTCGCTCCGGCCGGCGCGTCCAGTTCCACGGCCTCGAAGTCGACGCCCCCGACCCCGATCGGCGCGCCCGGCGGCACCCGGAGCACCTCGGCCCGGCCGCCCAGGTGCAGCAGGACGGGCGGCGGATGACCGGCGTTGGCGATGGTGATGCGGTGCGAGACCGGGTCGTACACGGCGTACAGACAGGTCGCCATGCGGTCCGTGCCCAGCCGCTGCGCCTGCTCGTCGAGGTGGTGCAGCACCTCCTGGGGCGGCAGGTCCAGGCCCGCGAGCGTCTGGGCCGTCGTACGCAACTGGCCCATGATCGCGGCGGAGGTCATGGAGTGGCCCATCACGTCGCCCACCACCAGCGCCACCCGGCTGCCCGGCAGCGGGATCGCGTCGTACCAGTCGCCGCCCACGCGCGCGGTCTCGGCGGCGGGCAGATAGCGGGACGCGAGCCGTACGCCGGTCGGGCGGGGCAGGGTCTCGGGCAGCATCGTGCGCTGGAGCTCGTCGGCGATGTACGCCTCGCGGCCGTACAGCACCGCCTTGTCGATGCCCAGCGCGCTGTGCGTGGCGAGTTGGGCGGCGACCAGGAGGTCGTCCGCTTCGAAGGCGATGCGCTCGGGGCGGCGCAGGAAGAGGGCGGCCCCGATCACCCGGCGGCGGCCGCGCAGGGGAGCGAGGATGGCGCGCTGGCCGGTGGGTACGACCAGTTCGCCGTCGTCGCCCAGGAGTTCGGGCAGCGCGGCGCTGGCGGCGGGCGCGTCGGCGAACACCGGGCGGACCCCGCGCAGCACCTCGGCGAGCGCGCCGCCGGGCCGTACCTCGCACAACTCGGCGGTGACGGCGGACAGTTCTGCCAGCTCTGTGGGTTCCGGCACGCCCTGCGCGGGCAGGAAGCCGCCGTCGGTGTCCCGCTCCTCCGGTATCCGGTCGGTGCGGCGCAGCCGCAGCACGACGGGCCCGGTGGGCCGCTCGTCGCCGACCGGCAGCGGGTCGCGGAGGTAGACGAGGATCGCGTCGGAGAACGTCGGCACGGTCGCCCGGCACAGCCCCATCACGATCTCGTCGAGGTCGATACCGCGGGCGATCCGCCGGGTCGCGGCGCCCACGAACCGCAGCCGGTCCCCGTCCCGCCGCATCGGCGTGGGCCGGCCGGGCGCCACGCCCTGCCCGGTACGGCGCTCCTCCGAAGCCGACTCGGTGCTCGGCTGGGCCGGGATGCCCTCCGGGACCGGTCGGGGACGATGGGTGTCGGCCTCCGCGGCGGCGGAGGGCTGCGCATGCTCGGGACCGTTGCTCACGGGGGCCTTGTCGTTGCCGGACGGTGCGGTGGTACCCGGGGTGGAGGGCGGTTCGCCGGTGCGCGCCTGCGCGGGTAACGCGGCGGCGCCGGGCGCGCGGGGCGGGGTCGGGGTACGCAGGAGCGCCCCGCGGGGATCCGCGGGGTCGGCGCCCAGGGGGCGCTCGAAGGAGGTCGGCTGCTCCGTCACGCGTGTCGCATCCATCCGTCCGGGGCGTGTTGTTCGTCCCGCCGAAGTCCCGATACCCGCAATACGTGCCCCAGGAACGGGATTCCCGCGTGGCCAGAGGCTGTTCCTGTGTCACCGGCGGGCTGTGCGCCGCCCGTACCGGTGTTGCCCTCGTACCCCTCGCTCACGTCCAGCCGCCCCTCGGTGACGATCGGTCAAGCCCAGTGCGCGCTCCGGCAGTTGCCACCGCGCGCCCTTGCGGAGGACGATCCTACGTTTGTTGCCCGGGGGCGCATCAAGGGTCTCATGAGGACATGTGCGCGGGCGTACGGCCCGAGTCCCCCGGCAGCTCCTCCGACATGCCCCCTGGCAGGTCCTCCGGCAGTGACGGTACAGCCCAGGACGGGTCGGGGCGCCAGTGTTGCCAGCCGTCCGAGAACGGCGACCCCCAGGCGCGGATCACCTCCACGGCGGACCGCCCGGCCTCCCGCACCCGTTCGGCGGTGGCGGCGTCCATCAGGCCGTCCTGCTGGGCCTGCGCGAACTCGTCCTCGTCGCGCCAGCCCCAAGTCCGGTCAGGGTACACACAGATGTCCAGGAAGTGATCCTCGGAGTCCACGCCGCCCGCCCAACGCACCAGGGGATCCTCCAGATTCACGTACCAGTTCTTGAACCGCCAGCCCGGCTCCCAGAACAGCCACACCGACCACGGCTCACCGGGTCTGGCCAGTTTCAGGACCCCGGTGCCGAACCAGCGGTCGTGCTGCACCGTACGGGGCTTGGTGTAGCGCGACCGCAAGGGCTCCTGGTGCACGGGGGTGCCGTCGGCGAGCGCGGGCTTGAGACACTCGGTCCCGGGCGCCAGCCATACGGCGAGCAGGTCCGCGTCGTCCCGCACGACGGTGACGGGACGCACGATGTGAAAGCGCGCACCGGCGTTCTCCCGGTACCGCCACACGATGTGACTGCCGGGCGCCCAGCGCGCCGTGGACCCGTCCGCTTCCACTGTCGTCATCGCTCCGCCGTCTGCCATGCACAGATATTAGGTGTCACTGACTGACGACGCTGCGGCGAACGTCACGGTTCGCCGTGCCGGCGGGAATCGTCACGGGCGCGTCATACGCAGGACATCCAGGGCTTCGTCCAGCTCAGCGAGGGTGAGGTCGCCGCGCTCCACATAACCGCCCTCCAGCACGACTTGACGGATGGTCCGGCGCTGCGCGAGCGCCTTCTTGGCGACCTTGGAGGCCTCCTCGTACCCGATGTACTTGTTCAGCGGCGTGACTACGGAGGGTGACGACTCGGCGTATTCGCGGGCCCGTTCACGGTGCGCGACGATGCCGTCGACGGTCCGGTCGGCGAGCAGCCGGGAGACGTTGGCGAGCAGCCGGATCGATTCGAGGACGTTCTTCGCGATGACCGGAAGCATCACATTGAGCTCGAAGTTGCCGGCGGCTCCGGCGGTGGCGACGGTGGCGTCGTTCCCGGTGACCTGCGCGGCGACCATGAGCACGGCCTCCGGGATGACCGGATTGACCTTGCCGGGCATGATCGAGGAGCCGGGCTGCAGGTCGGGGAGGCTGATCTCGGCGAGGCCGGTCCGCGGCCCCGACGCCATCCACCGCAGATCGTTGGCGATCTTCGTCAGTCCCACCGCGATGGTCCGCAGCTGCCCGCTGGTCTCGACGATGCCGTCCCGCGCGCCCTGCGCCTCGAAGTGGTCGCGCGCCTCGGTCAGCGGCAGCCCCGTGGCCCGGGCCACCTCCTCGATGACGGCGGCCGAGAAGCCGGGCGGGGTGTTGATGCCGGTGCCGACGGCGGTACCGCCCAGCGGCAGCTCGGCGAGCCGGGGCAGGGAGGCCCGCAGCCGCTCGATCCCGTACCGGACCTGGGCGGCGTACCCGCCGAACTCCTGCCCGAGCGTGACGGGCGTGGCGTCCATGAGATGCGTCCGCCCGGACTTCACGACGTCCGCGAACTCCTCGGACTTGCGGGCGAGGGAGGCGGCGAGGTGATCGAGCGCCGGGACGAGATCGCCGGTGACGGCGGCGGTGGCGGCGATGTGGATGGAGGACGGGAAGACGTCGTTGGACGACTGCGAGGCGTTGACGTGGTCATTGGGATGTACGTCCCGCCCGAGCCGCTCGCTCGCGAGCGTGGCGATGACCTCGTTGGTGTTCATGTTCGACGAGGTCCCGGAGCCGGTCTGGAACACGTCGACGGGGAAGTGCTCGTCCCACGCCCCGTCCGCGACCTCGGCGGCGGCCTGCTGGATCGCCTCGGCCACGTCCTTGTCGAGCACGCCCAGCTCGGCGTTGACCTTCGCCGCGGCGCCCTTGATCCGCGCGAGCGCCTCGATATGGGCCCGCTCGATCCGCTGCCCCGAGATGGGGAAATTCTCCACGGCACGCTGCGTCTGGGCCCGCCACTTGGCGTGGGCGGGCACCCGCACCTCGCCCATGGAGTCGTGCTCGATGCGATAGCTCTGCTCTTCGTCGGCCACTGCCGATCACCTCCACCTGTCACAGCATCCGGGACAGGTCACCTGTTCCCCCGTCGGCGCGGCTCCTCACGGCGCGCGGCCGGGAGGGGAGCGCCGGACAATGTAGGAAGTGCGGGGGGGCGGGCTCGTCACCCCACAGGAGGCAGGCATGCTCCGCAGCATCAGGACGCTTGCCGCGCTCGGCGCCGGCCTGGCGGCCGCAGGCACGCTCGTCGTCTCCGCGCCCGCGTCGGCCCAGGAGGACGACTTCACGCTCTACGCCAGGGAGGTCGGGGCCGACGAGGAGGAAGAGGAGGAACAGCAGCCCCCCAAGGTCGGCGACTCCTTCTCCTTCGCCGATGACCTCTTCCAGGAGAAGGGCGGGGAGCGGGTCGGCCGGGACGGCGTCGTGTGCACGGTCGTCCGCACCGGCGACCCCATGGACATCCAGTGCGTCGGCACCTTCGTGCTGTCCGGCGGGCAGCTCACCGCGCAGGTGCTGATGACGGTTCCGCTGTCGGAGACGGCGGAACTGCCCGAATTCGACGCCTCCGTCACCGGCGGAACCGGTGACTACCGCGGCGCGAGCGGACAGATCCGGTTCACGGAGGACGGGGACTACCAGAAGCTGGACTTCGACCTGGGTGAGTGACGCGTCACCTGGTGCGGAGCTGCTCATCGAGCCGCCCCAGCTGGTCGAGGAGCTCGCTGTCGGTCTCCGGGAGGCCCGCGATGTACCGGCGCAGGGCCTGACGATCGAGGGCGAGCGGCTCGGCCCGGGGGATGCCGCGGACGAGCCGGACGTACTCGGCGGCCTCGGCGGTGTCCCGCAGCTCGGCGAGGGCGGAGAAGAAGGCGGGGCCTCCGGCGGAGCCGCGCTCGGCGGCTCGGGATACGCGGCGGCGGCTGAGGAGGTCGCGGAGGAGGGCACGAACGAGATCCGCGATGAGGGAGACCACTCCCACTGCGGCCGGGACCAGACAGATCAGGAGAACGATCTCGAAGCGGAGCGTCAAATAGATCAGTGCGCCGCCGGTGGCGACCGCTGTGATGATGCCGAGCCCTCGTCTCCGCAGTGAGCGGAGCGCACGTGTGAGCCAGGGGCCGTTGAACATGCCACGAATCGGGTGCTCCTCCACCCGGACGGCGGTGAACGGCATGCGGGCCAGTCCGGCGGCACCGAGGTTCTCGCCCGAGCAGTTGTGCCGTACGACGTAGAGCGTGCTCGGACCCCAGAGCAATGCGAGGGCGGCCAGGGGCAGCGAGAGGACCGCGCCCACGGCCACGGCAGCACGGTCTGGCATGCTCAGGGCGACCCCCGCCGCCATGAGGTGGATCACCATCACGGCCACGGCCAACCCGCTGATCGCCGTCAGACAGGAGTTGGTCTCCGCCTTGTCCGCCTCCGTGTCGGTCCAGCGGCGGAGCAGATCTTCCACGAGCCGGCGGAACCGGCCCTTGTACGCTCCGTACGACAGTGGCTGAGTCGACTGGAAGAACCAGAACAGCGTGAGTGGCAGCAGGAAATAGAACACGGGGGCGACCAGCGTCCAGGGATCCAGGACCGGGTCCCATGCCGCACTGCCGACCACGTAGTAGGCAGTGGACAGGACCACCACCCCCACCGGAACCCGCTCCACCACCCTCCGCACCCTGACCAGATCCTCGTCCCCCCGCAACCGCTGCAGATCCGCCTTGATCGCATGCGCCTCCGCGGGCGACACCTTCTGCCCCAGCATCGTGATCAGCAACCGCCGGATGCACCCCCGGATCGCGGGCGACAGGGTCGGCAGCGTCGCGCAGTCCCGTAGCGCCGTAGTCCTCAGCCACCCGCTCTCTCCCGCGAACGCCCGGTCGATGTACAGCTCCCGCGCCTCCTCCGACAGCAGCGGCAGACAGTCCAGGGCGAACTTGCGGTCGCTCACGCTGCCCCGTTCCCACGCGGTGGCGACCAGTGTCTCGACCAGCGGACGGACGGTCTCGTACGGCCATTGCGGCCGCCCCTGGTACGCGGCCGTCAGCAGCTCCAGGCAGTGCACCGCCGCCCGGGACCACTCGAAGACCGCCCCGTCCGACCGCTCGGCCGCCAGCACCTCCGCCAGCGCCCCCAGTAGCGGCTCGGTGGCCTCGGGGGCGCCGTCCTGCAGGACGGTCACCGCGGTCTCCCGCCACCGCCCGTTCGTCGCGAGCTCGTGCGGCGGTACGGCGTCGGGGTGGTCGGCGACGTACTTGCTGGCGAAGTACTGCTGGACCCGGCGGTGCCCGAAGAAGACGCGGCGGCCCGAGGAGACCAGGATGCGGGACTCCGACAGCGCCCGGATCAGCAGTACACGGGTGCCGGGATCCTCCTCCGCGACCTTCACCAGGTCGTCCTGGTGGCTGCGTTCGTCCACGGACAGTCCGCCACCGGAGGCCGTGAGCCGGAACGCGAACCGCGCGAGGAAGTCCTCCAGACGCCGCTGGACGTCCTGCGCCCCGGTCAGCACCGCGCGCAGCCGCAGGGCCGCGTAGTCGGCGAACAGGGTGCTCGGCCGGTCCGGCAGGGCCTGGTGGGCCTGGACGTACGTGGCGAGGAGCTTCAGGCTCAGCGGGTTCTGCGCCTCGGCCGTAAAACCGCGTCGCGGGTCCGTCAACAGGGGCTGGAGCAGGGCGAGTCCGTGCTGGTCGAGCCCGACGCGGCGCAGGAAGTCCTCCTGCTGCTGGGGGGAGAGCCCGAGAATGTGCAGACGGGTCCAGCCGTTCGCCCGCAGCCCCTTGTACTCCCGGGACGCGACCACGCACCGCCCGCCGCCCCCGACGAGTTCGATCACCGTCTGCACGTACGGCGCGACCACCGCGTCCACCGTCGCGCTGCCGAGGACGGCCGGGATCTCGTCGAAGGAGTCGAGCAGCAGGGTGACCTTGCGCTCGCGCAGGTCGTCGGCGAAGCAGTGCGTGAAGTACGCGGCGATGTCGGCACTGCCCCGCGGGCCGGTCTGCTCCATGATGTAGCGCCGCAGCACCTCCGTGGTGATCTCGTGCGGTTTCGCGTGCAGTTCACGGAGGTTGACGTAGACGGGCAGCGAGGCGTTCGGGGCGCGGCCCTCGGCGATCTGCCGCAACTGGGCCGTCGCGTACTGCCGCAGCGCGACGCTCTTGCCGGACCCGGCCTGGCCCTGGAGCAGGATCAGGTCCGTCTTGGGCCGGGTCAGTGCCTGGCTCAGCGGGCTGGTGGCGTAGCGGCCGCGGCGGCGCAGCAGGCCCCGGCGGCGGGTGGCGGGGTAGCCGTCGACGTCCTCGACGATGGCGGTGAGTTCGACCAGTTCGTCGTCCAGCCAGTGGATCTCGTCGAGCGTGGAGGTCAGCTTGCGCAGCAGCAGCCGGGCCAGGGCGCGGCGGAACTGCGGGTCGTCGGACGGCGGGGGAGAGACCGCCTGGGCCGGCTGCTGGATCGCCTGGTAGACGCCCGCGTTGATGACGGTGTCCGGCTGCCAGGCCGGCTGGTCGAAGTCGGAGTCGCCCCGCACCTCGCGGGGCCGATCAAAAGTGCTGTCCGGCCCACTGGGCCAGAGCGTCCACGGAGTTGCCCAGCTCGGTGGCGGCGGCCGTGGTGCCGCCGAGGGCGCGCAGCCGGTCCGCGAGACGGGTCAGCCGTCCGGCGACCGGTTCCTCCCCGTTCGCCAGCGCCTCGGCCAGTTCGGCGTTGACGGCCTCCCGCTCCGACTCCGCCACATCCGTCAACGCGCGGACCTGGGACTGGAGTTCGGCCACCACCTCGGCGAACTCGCGCGGGCCGCTGTGCTCGGTGAGCGTCAGGTTCCCCGCGATGTTGTAGACCCGGCTGTTCTGGAGCTGCCAGCCGGACTGGTCGAAAAACGCCATGAACGCTCCCCCGGGAGTGACTGCCCTCAGGTTAGAGCGCGGCGGGGGAAGTTGTCCCCCGCCGCCCCTTTTTGCTCAGGCGGCTACGCCGGCCCAGGTCCCCGTACCGGGATGGAAGTGAACGTGGGAGCCGGGGCCGGCTGCTGGAGGAAGTCGTTGCCCTTGTGCGCCCGACGGCGCCACTCAGCCCGTCCGGCGTTTGAGGACGCGGCGGTCAGGCCGAAGCGGGGTCCGGGGGCGCAGCCCTCTGACGGGGTCGAAGGGGCGGAGCCCCGGGGGGATGGGACGGGTAGGGGCGGCGGGGGCGAAATCCATCCCAGCCGCCCCGCAGGAGCTACGCCAGCCCCGGCCCGCGGACCGGAATCGACGTGAACGTCGGCGCCGGCGCGGGATCCTGGAAGAAGTCGTTGCCCTTGTCGTCCACGACGATGAACGCCGGGAAGTCCTCGACCTCGATCTTCCAGACGGCCTCCATGCCGAGCTCCTCGTACTCGACGACCTCGACCTTCTTGATGCAGTCCTGGGCGAGCCGGGCGGCGGGGCCGCCGATGGAGCCGAGGTAGAAGCCGCCGTGGGTGCCGCAGGCGTCGGTGACCTGCTTGCTGCGGTTGCCCTTGGCCAGCATCACCTTGGAGCCGCCCGCCGCCTGGAACTGCTCGACGTAGGAGTCCATCCGGCCGGCCGTGGTCGGGCCGAAGGAACCCGACGCGTAGCCCTCGGGGGTCTTCGCCGGACCGGCGTAGTACACCGGGTGGTCCTTCAGGTACTGCGGCATCTCCTCGCCCGCGTCCAGGCGCTCCTTGATCTTGGCGTGCGCGATGTCACGGGCCACGACCAGGGGGCCGGTGAGCGAAAGCCGGGTCTTCACCGGGTACTTGGTCAGCTCGGCGAGGATGTCGTCCATCGGCTGGTTGAGGTCGATCTTCACGACGTCGGAGGACTCGTCGAGGTGCTCGTCCGTCGTGTCCGGCAGGAAGCGGGCCGGGTCGGTCTCCAGCTGCTCCAGGAAGACACCCTCGGCCGTGATCTTCGCGACGGCCTGGCGGTCGGCGGAGCAGGAGACGGCGATGGCGACCGGGCAGGAGGCGCCGTGCCGCGGCAGCCGTACGACCCGCACGTCGTGGCAGAAGTACTTGCCGCCGAACTGCGCGCCGATCCCGATCCTCTGCGTCAGCTCGAAGACCTTCTCCTCCAGCTCCTTGTCCCGGAACCCGTGCCCGAGCGGGGAGCCCTCGGCCGGGATCTCGTCCAGGTAGTGCGCGGAGGCGTACTTGGCGGTCTTGAGCGCGTACTCGGCGGACGTACCGCCGACGACGATCGCCAGGTGGTACGGCGGGCAGGCGGCCGTACCGAGCGAACGGATCTTCTCCTCCAGGAACTTCATCATGGAGGCCTCGTTCAGGACGGCCTTCGTCTCCTGGTAGAGGAACGACTTGTTGGCGGAGCCGCCGCCCTTCGCCATGAAGAGGAACTTGTAGGCGCCGCCGTCGGTGGCGTACAGCTCGATCTGGGCGGGGAGGTTGGAGCCGGTGTTCTTCTCCTCCCACATGGTGAGCGGAGCCATCTGCGAGTAGCGCAGGTTGAGGTTCAGGTACGCGTCGTAGATGCCCCGGCTGAGGGCCGCCTCGTCGCCGCCCTCGGTGAGCACGTTCTGCCCGCGCTTGCCCATGACGATCGCCGTACCGGTGTCCTGGCACATCGGCAGCACACCCGCCGCCGCGATGTTCGCGTTCTTCAGCAGGTCCAGGGCGACGAACTTGTCGTTGCCGGACGCCTCGGGGTCGTCGATGATCCGCCGCAGCTGCGCGAGGTGCGCGGGGCGCAGATAGTGCTGGATGTCGTGGATGGCCTCCTCGGCGAGCTTGCGCAGCGCCTCCGGCTCGACCTTGAGGAAGGTGCGCCCGTCGGCCTCGAAGGTGGAGACACCCTCGGAGGTCACCAGCCGGTAGGGGGTGGTGTCCTCTCCCATGGGGAGCAGATCGGTGTACGCGAACTCAGGCATGTCGCCCATTCCTCACTCGACAGATGCGGCGGCTGACCTCCGTTGGGCAGCGTCCACCAGCGTAGAACCTGCCGCCGGAGGCAAGCTTGTGAGGTAGGGCTCAGTTCGACCCGGCGGGGACTATCGCGATCTATCGTGTTTGGGTACGCTGCTGCCGTGGACCTTCAGAAGCAGACCGCGCCCGCTGCCGAACTGCGTGCCTCCGACGCCGACCGCGACCGGATCGCGGACATCCTCCGCGAGGCACTCGCCGAGGGCCGCCTCACCGCCGACGAGCACAGCGAGCGGGTGGAGGGCGTGCTGAACGCCAAGACGGTGGGTGGGCTGGAGGCCTTCATCAAGGATCTGCCCGCGGCCCACGGCCCCAGACCGGCCACCGCGTACGCCTCCGTCCCGAACCGGCCCACCCACCACCTCCCCGCGGACCCCGACGACAACGCCGTCGCGATCTTCAGCAGCGCCGTGCGCAAGGGGCGATGGCGTGCGGGACGCCGGATCCATGCGTACGCGATCTTCGGCAGCGTGGAGATAGACCTCAGTGAGGCGCTCTTCGAGTACCAGCAGGTCGTGATCAAGGCGATCGCGGTCTTCGGCAGCATCGAGGTCCGCGTCCCGGAGAACGTGTCGCTGCGCGGCACCGGCGGCGGCATCCTCGGCAGCTTCGAGGTGGACATGCTGGACGCGGAGGACGCGGCGGCGCCCGTGGTCTACGTGGACGGCTGGGCCGTACTGGGCAGCGTCGAGGGCAGGCCCCGGCGCGGCAAGCTGGTGACGGACATCCTCGACCGGGTCCACGCCAAGGTCGAGAAGCGTTTGTGCAAGCATCTGGATCATTGACGGTTGCGAATCGGAGTGGAACCGAAACCAACCAGTCCGCTCATCCGGCCGCGCAGGAGCCCCCGGAATCCAGCGGTTCGGAACTCCCTGCATAGGCGCGCGTACAACGGGTAGACCTTGCTGCATCGTCTCTCGCTCGCGAAGCCGTCGTCAGGAGTAGACCGTGCTGCAACCGCCGCATTCGTCCCTGCAGGTAGCTGCCGTTCCGGCCCAGCGGGTGCCAGTGCGAGACAGGGACCAAGACGCCCCTTGGCACACCGAGGCGGTGTGCCGGCGCGACGAGGCCGGCCTGTTCTTCGCCCCCTCCAAGGAGCCCACCGCCGCCCGGCTCTCCCGCGAGGAGGCGGCCAAGCGGGTCTGTGCACGCTGCCCGGTCATGGTCGAATGCCGCGAACACGCCCTCCTGCAGCCCGAGCCCTACGGAGTCTGGGGCGGCCTCACCGCAGCGGAACGCCGCGTGGTCCTGGCCCGCCGCAGGCGCAGGGACCTGGAACTGAAAAAGGCGGCAAGGGCGACGGACCGCATAGCGCAAGCAGGCTGAGGACAGAGAAAGGGCGCCCTCTCCGCACCAGAGGGCGCCCACTTCTTGGCGTGCGGGGCTGCGACTCCCCAGGTGCTACTTCGCCCGGTCGAAGTCGATCGCGCTGTAGGCCCGCAGCTTGCTCAGCCGGTGCTCGGAATCGATCCGCCGGACCGTCCCGGACTTCGACCGCATCACGATGGACTCGGTGACCGCGGAATCCGACCGGTACCGCACACCCCGCAGCAGCTCACCGTCGGTGATCCCGGTGGCGACGAAGAACACGTTCTCACCCTGAACCAGGTCCTCGGTCGTCAGCACCCGGTCGAGATCGTGCCCGGCGTCGATCGCCCGCTGCCGCTCCTCGTCGTCCTTCGGCCACAACTTGCCCTGAATCGTGCCGCCGAGACACTTCACGGCACAGGCCGAGATGATCCCCTCCGGCGTACCGCCGATGCCGAGGAGCATGTCGACGCCGGTGCCCTCGCGCAGCGCGTAGATCGAACCCGCGACGTCACCGTCGGAGATCAGCTTGATGCGCGCGCCGGCGTCCCGGATCTCCTTGATGATCCCCTCGTGCCGGGGCCGGTCGAGGATGACGACGGTGACGTCCTCCGGGGTGGAGCGCTTCGCCTTGGCGACCCGGCGGATGTTCACCGACACCGGCGCGTTGATGTCGACGAAGTCGGCCGCCTCGGGCCCGGTGACCAGCTTGTCCATGTAGAACACGGCCGACGGGTCGAACATCGCCCCGCGCTCGGTGGCCGCGAGGACGGCGATCGCGTTCGGCATGCCCTTGGCGGTCAGCGTGGTGCCGTCGATCGGGTCGACGGCGATGTCCACCTCGGGCCCGGTGCCGTCACCGACCCGCTCTCCGTTGAAGAGCATCGGCGCCTCGTCCTTCTCGCCCTCGCCGATGACCACCACGCCGTTCATCGACACGGTGGAGACGAGGGTCCGCATGGCACGCACCGCGGCACCGTCGGCGCCGTTCTTGTCGCCGCGCCCGACCCAGCGGCCCGCGGCCATCGCGGCCGCTTCGGTCACCCGGACGAGTTCCAGAGCGAGGTTGCGGTCGGGGGCCTCGGAGGGGACATCGAGCTCGGACGGCAACTGATGATTTTCGGTCATCGGAGCGCACCTTTCTGATACGACGACGGCCGGATGAGGGTGATGGCCATGACTCTATCGTCAGGTCGACAAAATGAGCAGGGGGCCCCACGGATGAGCGGACCGGGGCACCTGCGACGATAGGGGACGTGGCAGGTACGAACGCTAAGCAGAAGTCGGTCCGGAGCATGGTCCTCTCCCTCGGGGTGACCATTCTCGCGGCAGGGGTCGTGTACCTCTTCATCCCGCACGACGAATCCGCTCCGGACCTCCCCCGGGTCGACTACCGGATCGAGCTGCTCACCGCCCGCCGCGTGGCGGCGTACCCCGTGGCCGCCCCCGAGGGCCTGGCCAAGGAGTGGAAGGCGACCTCGGTGCGGTTCCAGGGCGACGAGTTCGACGCCTGGCACCTCGGCTACCAGGCGCCCGACGGGGAGTACGTCCAGATCGAGCAGTCGGCGACGCCGAAGCGGAAGGTGTTCATCGACGAGGCCACCCAGGGCGGCCGCGAGACGAAGGCCACCCAGGAGATAGACGGCAAGACGTGGACCCGCTACACCGGCGGCCGCTACGACGCGCTGGTGCTGGAGGCCGACGGCTCGGCGACCGTCGTCGCGGGCACCGGGTCGTTCAGGCAGCTGGCCGAGATGGCGGACGCGCTGACGACGAAGTGAGCCCGGCCGCGCGGGCATGACGAAGGCCCCCGGCAGCGGTAACGACCCTTGGAACCCAAGAGGAGCCGGGGGCCTTCGTCATACCTCGTCCGCTCAGACGGTCGTGACGACCTCGTCGTACGACAGTCGCGGGGAGCGCGGGAACCAGGCGTCCGGGCCCGGCTTGCCGATGTTGATCACCATCAGCGGGGTGTGGTCGTCGTCCAGGAACTCCTTGCGGACACCCTCGAAGTCCAGACCGGTCATCGGGCCGGCGGCCAGGCCGGCGGCGCGGACGCCGATGATGAAGTACGCGGCCTGCAGGGCGGCGTTCAGCGCGGCGGCGCCCTCACGGGCGGGACGCTCGGCGAAGAAGACGTCCTTGGCCTGCGGGAAGTGCGGGAAGAGCTGCGGCAGCTCCTCGTGGAACTCGTTGTCCGCGGCGAGGATCGCGACCAGCGGGGCGGTGGCGGTCTTGGGCTGGTTGCCCTCGGCCATGTGCTTGACCAGGCGCTCACGGGCCTCGGCGGAGCGGACCAGGGTGACGCGCAGCGGCGACTGGTTGAAGGCGGTGGGGCCGTACTTGACCAGGTCGTAGATCGCCTGCACCTGCTCCTCGGTCACCGGCTCGTCGGTGAAGGTGTTCGCGGTGCGGGCCTCGCGGAACAGCAGGTCCTGGGCGGCGGGGTCAAGAACGAGTGACATGCGTGAACCTTCTCGGGCGGGTACGTCGGATCCGTGGGCCGGATCAGCTGACACGTCAACCATAGGCCGTTGATGTTCAACCTTCAACAAAAACCGGGGGTGTGGTGATCCGCTTCACAGGACCACAGGACCACAGGACCACAGGACCACAGGACCACAGGACCACCGGTCCGGCTACTCCTCGGCCTCTTCCTCCGCCGCCTCCTCGGCCAGCGCCGCGTCCAGCCGCGCCCGGGCGCCGTCCAGCCAGCGTCGGCACACCTTGGCGAGCTCCTCCCCGCGCTCCCACAGCGCCAGGGACTCCTCCAGCGTCGTACCGCCCGCCTCAAGCCGCCGTACGACCTCGATCAGCTCGTCCCGCGCCTGCTCGTACCCGAGCGCCTCATCCACCTTGCTGGTCATGCACCCACCCTAAGCATCGACTCGGACACTGAACTCACCCTCGGAGACCCGCGCCCGCAGCACCTCGTCGCCGCTGACCTCGTCCGGGCCCCGGACCACATGCCCGTCGGCCTTCTGGAGCACGGCGTACCCCCGCTTCAGGGTCGCCGCGGGGGAGAGGGCCACCACGCGCGCGTGCGTGTGCGTCAGTTCCGAGTCGGCGCGGTCCAGGAGGTGGCCGAGGGTGCGGCGGCCGCGGTCCAGCAGCGCGGCGGCATGCTCGGCGCGCTCGTCGATCATCCGGTGCGGATCCTGTATCGACGGCCGGGAGAGCGCCTGGGCAAGACCGCGCTCCTCCCGGTCGAGGAAGGCCTCGACACACCGCAGGGCACGACCCTGGAGCATCCGCACCCGCTCGTACTCCTCACCCACATCCGGTACGACCTTCTTGGCGGCGTCGGTCGGGGTGGAGGCGCGCAGGTCGGCGACGTAGTCGAGAAGGGGGTTGTCGGGCTCGTGCCCGATCGCGGAGACGACCGGCGTACGGCACGCGGCGACCGTCCGCACCAACTGCTCGTCGGAGAACGGCAGCAGATCCTCCACGCTGCCGCCCCCGCGCGCCACGACGATCACGTCGACGTCGTCGATCTCGTCGAGCTCCTTGACCGCCTGCACGACCTGCGGCACGGCGTGCACACCCTGCACGGCGACATTGCGCACCTCGAAACGGACGGCGGGCCAGCGGTGCCGGGCGTTCTCCAGTACGTCCCGCTCGGCGGCGGAGGCGCGTCCGCACACCAGCCCGATGAGCTGCGGCAGGAACGGCAGCGGCTTCTTCCGCTCCGGCGCGAAGAGTCCCTCGGCGGCGAGGGCCTTCTTCAACTGCTCAAGGCGCGCGAGGAGTTCCCCCACCCCCACCGGCCTCATCTCGGCGGCCCGCAGCGACAACTGCCCGCGCGGGGCGTACCACTCGGGCTTCGCCAGCACGACGACCCGCGCGCCCTCGCTCACCACATCCGCCACGGCGTCGAAGACCTGCCGATAGCAGGTCACGCTCACGGAGATGTCGTACGACGGGTCCCGCAGCGTCAGGAACACCACCCCCGCGCCCGGCCGCCGGGAGAGCTGGGTGATCTGCCCCTCGACCCACACGGCCCCGAGGCGGTCGATCCACCCCCCGATGAGCCGCGACACCTCACCGACGGGCAGGGGCGATTCCGCGGACGTGTTGACAGCCATGCCGGTGAGCGTAGTCCCCGGCACCGACAGTCTCAGACGTCCCCGGCCCGCTCCCGCCCCCGCTTCGCCACCAGCACGGTCAACCCCACCGCCAGCCAGATCGCCCCCACCACCTGAGCCGTCCCCGACGCCTCCACGATCACCGCGACCGTGATCGCCGCGCCGGCCACCGGCACCAGCACATGCCGCCACCAGCTCACCGGCCCCCCGAGCCGCCGCACCGCGAACCAGCCCACCACGCTCGCGTGCAGCAGCGTGAAGGCGGTGAGGGCGCCGATGTCGACCACCGAGACCAGGTGATCCATGCCGTCGTCGCGGCGGGCCGCCCAGACGGAGGCGACCAGGGTGATGACGGCCGCGCAGAGCAGTGCCGGGCGGGGCACACCGGAGTCCGTCCTCGACAGCAGCCTCGGCAGGCGTCCGGCCCGGCCCATCGCGAACAGCAGCCGTCCGGCCGCCGCCTGTCCGGCCAGCGCGGCGAACGCGGCGCCGATGGCCTTGCTCACCGCCACCAGATCGCGCAGCCACGTCCCCACGGACGCGTCGACGGCGTCGTAGAAGGCGGAGCCCTGCTTGCCCCCGGCTCGGCGGCGAGCCGAGCGGACGACGTGGGCTCCAGCAGGGCCACGAGGTAGGTCTGCGCCACGAAGAGGACGCCGGCGAGGGTGAGGCAGAACAGGACCGCCCGCGCCACCTTCTCCGAGCCGCCGGTGACCTCCTCGGCGAAGGAGGCGATGGCGTCGAAGCCGAGGTAGGACAGGACCGCGACGGACACGGCGCCGAGCACCGCGGAGAGCGCGAAGGCGCCCTGTGTGCCGTCCCCGGACAGCGGCGACAGCCAGCCCCGCTCGGCGCCGTCCCGGGCGAGGACCACGAGCGCCGAGACCACGAACACCAGCAGGACCACGATCTCCATGGCCAGCACCAGGAAGCCCACCCGCGCGGCCGTCCGCACGCCCCACAGGTTCAGCAGCGTCGTGACGACCACCGCCAGCGCCGTCCACACCCAGCGCGAGACCTCCGGGACCAGCGCCTCCATGGCGATCCCGGAGAAGAGGTACGCGACCGCCGGGATCAGCAGATAGTCCAGCATCGCCATCCAGCCCGCGACGAAACCGGCCCGCGGCCCGAGACCCGCCCGCGCGTAGGCGAACACCGAACCCGCCTGGGGGACCACCCGCACCATCTGCGCGTAGCTGAACGCGGTGAACGCCATCGCCACGGTGGCGACGACATAGACGAGCGCGACCGCGCCGTGCGACTTGGCGTCCAGGGTGCCGAACACGCCGACCGGGGCCATGGGGGCGATGAACAACAGCCCGTAGACCACCAGGTCCCGGAAACCGAGGCTGCGCCGCAGACGGTGGTGTTCCGCGTCGGTCGTAGCGCAGGCCGTACCAATGTCGGACATGCCGCAAGTGTCCTGAGCCGTCCTCCACGGCGCGATCTCTGACCGGCCGAACGCGGCCTTACGATGGGACGCATGACTGCTTCGCCTGGCCGCCGTGTCCTGCTCGCCGCCCCCCGTGGCTACTGCGCGGGTGTGGACCGCGCCGTGATCGCCGTCGAGAAAGCCCTGGAGCAGTACGGGGCCCCGGTCTATGTCCGGCACGAGATCGTGCACAACAAGTACGTCGTGCAGACCCTGGAGAGGAAGGGCGCCGTCTTCGTCGAGCGGACCGAGGAGGTCCCGCCCGGGAACATCGTGATGTTCTCGGCGCACGGCGTCGCCCCCGTCGTCCACGAAGAGGCCGAGCGCGGCAAGCTCGCCACCATCGACGCCACCTGCCCGCTCGTCACCAAGGTCCACAAGGAAGCCGTCCGCTTCGCGGGCGAGGACTACGACATCCTCCTGATCGGCCACGAGGGCCACGAGGAGGTCATCGGCACCTCCGGCGAGGCCCCCGACCACATCCAGCTCGTCGACGGCCCCGAGGACGTCGCCAAGGTCGAGGTCCGCGACGAGTCGAAGGTCGTCTGGCTGTCGCAGACGACGCTCTCCGTCGACGAGACCATGGAGACCGTGGACGCGCTCAAGGAGAAGTTCCCGCAGCTCATCTCCCCGCCCAGCGACGACATCTGCTACGCCACGCAGAACCGTCAGCTCGCCGTGAAGCAGATGGGCGCCGAGGCCGAGCTGGTCATCGTGGTCGGCTCGCGCAACTCCTCCAACTCCAAGCGGCTGGTCGAGGTCGCCAAGCTCGCGGGCTCCCGCGAGGCCTACCTGGTGGACTTCGCGAGCGAGATCGACGAGGCCTGGCTGGAGGGCGTCACCACGGTGGGCGTCACCTCCGGAGCCTCCGTGCCGGAGGTCCTCGTCGAGGAGGTCCTGGAGTGGCTGGCCCAGCGCGGTTACGGCGATGTCGAGCTGGTGAAGGCGGCCGAGGAGTCGATCACCTTCTCGCTGCCGAAGGAGCTGCGCCGCGATCTGCGCGAGGAGGCCGCGGCGCTGATCGCGGAGCGTACGGGCACCTCCCAGGAGTGACTGTCAGTCGTCCGTCGTAACGTAGAGCCATGCAGATCTTCGGTGTGGACATCGGCGGTTCCGGAATCAAGGGCGCCCCTGTGGATCTCGACAGGGGCGCCCTGGCCGAGGAGCGCTTCAAGGTGCTCACCCCGCAACCGGCGACGCCCGACGGCGTGGCCGACGGCGTCAAACAGGTCGTCGACCACTTCGGCTGGACCGGACCGGTCGGGCTGACCTTCCCCGGCGTGGTGACCGGCGGGTCGACGATCCGTACGGCGGCCAATGTCGACAAGCGCTGGATCGACACCGACGCGCGCGCGTTGTTCAGCGAGCGTCTGGGCGGTCTGCCGGTGACGGTGGTCAACGACGCGGACGCCGCGGGCGTCGCCGAGGTGGCCTTCGGCGCGGGGCGGGACCGCAAGGGCACCGTCATCCTGCTGACCTTCGGCACCGGCATCGGCAGCGCCGTGTTCGTGGACGGCGCCCTGGTGCCCAACACCGAGCTGGGCCATCTGGAGCTGCACGGCCATGACGCGGAGAAGCGGGCCTCCAGCAAGGCCAAGGAGGACGACGAGCTGACGTGGGAGCACTGGGCGCACCGGGTCCAGAAGTACCTCGCCCATGTGGAGATGCTGTTCTCGCCGGAGCTGTTCATCATCGGCGGCGGCGTCAGCCGCAAGTCACAGAAGTTCCTGCACTACATCGAGGGCATCAAGGCGGAGACCGTCCCGGCCCAGCTGCAGAACAACGCCGGCATCGTGGGGGCGGCGATGCGGGCGGTGCAGGGGTAGCTCACACGGTCGGGCGGCGCCGGGCGGCGATCCGCTGCGACATCAGCCGTGCCTTGCGTACGGTCACGATGACCCCGGTGATCAGGGTTCCGCCGTACAGCCATCCGGCCTGGGTGGCGAGCGCGGTGAACAGGCCCATCAGGCGGTCGCCGGTCCCGCCGCCACCGCTGTCGGCGACCGCCACGAGGCCCAGCGCGAAGGCGATCGGCACGACGATGACCGCGGTCACCAGATCGGCCTTGCGCACCCAGGCCGCGGTCAGCACGCACACCGGCAGGAACAGCACGCCGTAGACGGTCAGCGAGGACCCGAACAGCAGGGCGTCCAGGGCGCCGAGGGCGAGCATCAGGACCGTGCAGAAGAGACCGACGCCGAGGCCGGTGAGCCGGGGGTTGGGCAGCCGGCGGACGGCCTGCACCACCGGAGGCGGGGGGCGCCGTACGGCCGCCGGGGGACGGCGGGGGGCGCCGGCCCGTGGCTGCGCACCGCGGGCGCTGCCCCTGGCCTGCGGGGGCAGGGGCGGGGTGCCGCGGCGCGTTCCCTGCTGCCCGTACTCCGCCGGGCGCGTCCTGTGTTGCTCCACTGGACCAACTTAGGTCTGTTTATGTGTCGAATCGCCCTTCAGACACGCCGAGGGGCGGACCTTGGCCAAGCGTTCGATACGCAGCCGGTGCCGGACGTGTCACGCCGTAGACTGGTGGATCGGCCCCACCAGCCTCCAGTCCTCTCCTCTCACGTACGGGAAGTCGCAACGTGTCGCTCACGATCGGAATCGTCGGTCTGCCGAATGTCGGCAAGTCGACCCTGTTCAACGCCCTGACCAAGAACGACGTGCTGGCGGCCAACTACCCGTTCGCCACGATCGAGCCGAATGTCGGCGTGGTCGGCGTCCCGGACGCGCGCCTCACCAAACTGGCCGAGATCTTCTCCTCCCAGCGCGTCCTCCCGGCCACCGTCGACTTCGTCGACATCGCGGGCATCGTGCGCGGCGCCTCCGAGGGCGAGGGCCTGGGCAACAAGTTCCTCGCGAACATCCGCGAGTCGGACGCGATCTGCCAGGTCATCCGCGCCTTCAAGGACGAGAACGTCGTCCATGTCGACGGCAAGGTCTCGCCCAAGGACGACATCGAGACGATCAACACCGAGCTGATCCTCGCCGACCTCCAGACCATCGAGAAGGTCCTGCCCCGGCTCCAGAAGGAGTCGCGGATCAAGAAGGACATCGCGCCGAAGGTGAAGGCCGTCGAGGAGGCCAAGGAGATCCTGGAGAAGGGCGACACCCTGTTCTCCGCGGGCATCGTCCAGGGCTCCGGCAACGAGGAGCTCCTGCACGACCTGCACCTGCTGACCACCAAGCCCTTCCTCTACGTCTTCAACGTCGACGAGGACGAGCTGACCGACGACGCCTTCAAGGACGAGCAGCGCGCCCTGGTCGCCCCCGCCGAGGCGATCTTCCTCAACGCCAAGCTGGAGGCGGACCTCGCCGAGCTGGACGACGAGGACGCGATGGAGCTGCTGGAGTCGGTCGGCGCGGAGGAGCCCGGCCTCGCCACCCTCGCCCGGGTCGGCTTCAACACCCTCGGCCTGCAGACCTACCTCACGGCCGGCCCCAAGGAATCCCGCGCCTGGACCATCAAGAAGGGCGCCACGGCCCCCGAGGCCGCCGGCGTCATCCACACCGACTTCCAGAAGGGCTTCATCAAGGCGGAGGTCATCTCCTTCGCCGACCTGGTGGAGACGGGTTCGGTCGCGGAGGCCCGCGCGAAGGGGAAGGCGCGGATGGAGGGCAAGGACTACGTCATGCAGGACGGGGACGTGGTGGAGTTCCGCTTCAACGTGTGATCGCTGGCGGAAGGGGCCAGGCTCTGGTGAGTCTGGCCCCTTCGGTGTCCCTGTGCCGACTTGGGGCCGGCCCTAGTTGCCCCGCGGCGGGGTGAGCTTGTCGAGGTCCAGGCTGATTTCGAAAGGTACTGGACGCTTCAGAGTGCCTCGGAAGATGCCGGCGGGGGCGTAGGTGCCGGTGGGTTCGTCAAGTTCGTAGACACGGACGACGGGTGTCCCGGCCTCGTCCTCGATGCACCAGTAGTGAGGGATGCCGGCCTCCGCGTACTTGCGTAGCTTGACCGTGCGGTCCCGGTGCGCGGACTCGGGTGAGACGACCTCGATGACGAGCCGCACTTCGTCCGGGGCGAACCAGGTACGGTCTCCGTCGTAGTCGGCCGTCGTCAGCAGCAGATCCGGCTCGGGCCGGTTTCGCTCGTCGAGTTTGATGGTCATCTCGCGGCTGACCCTGACATCGCCTGGCGCCTGCTCCATGAGAGCGACAGTGAGCATGGTGACGAGGTGGCCGTGCCACCACCTCTGCGGCGACATCATGAAGACAAGCGCTCCGTCGATCAGCTCGGTATGGCGTGGCGCCTCAGGGAGGCGGTCCAGGTCCTCCGCGAACCAGCCTTCCTCGCGCGGCGGGCGCATCCAGTCGGGCAGTGCGGTCATGGCTCAACCGTAGCGACTCGGCGAGGACCGGGCCACGAGATGCGCTAACGTCTGAGTTACTAACATTGGTGTTAGTGTCACGCGTGGAGGTCGGCAGGCATGGTGGACTTCGTGGGCCGTCGGCATGAGCTGGCGACGCTGGAGCGTGAGCTGCAGAAGGTCGCCGCGGGAGTCGGAGGAGAGCGGCCGGGCCGTTGCGTGATGCTGCGCGGGCGGCGACGGGTGGGCAAGTCGCGGCTGGTGGAGCGGTTCGCGGAGCGCTCGGGGGCGCCGTTCCTGTTCTACGCCGCCACCGGTGCGTCTCCCGGGGATGATCTGGCGCGGCTGGCCCGGGACGCCCAGGCGTCGACGCTGCCACTGGCGCAGCTGGTGGCCGCCGCGCGGCCGGAGAGCTGGGACGCCGCGTTCGACGTACTGGCCGCGACGCTGCCCGCCGACCGGCCGAGCGTGCTGGTCATCGACGAGGTGCCGTACCTGATGGATGCCGGGGGCGCCTTCGAGGGGATGCTGCAGCGGGCCTGGGACCGGGTACTGGAGACCAAGCCGGTGCTGCTGATCGTCATCGGCTCCGATCTGTCGATGATGGAAGCGCTGAACAGCTGCGGACGCCCCTTCCACCAGCGCGGCCGGGAGATGGTGCTGGGGCCGCTGAACCCCGCCGAGGTCGGGCGGATGCTGGGACTGGATCCGGCCGGAGCCTTCGACGCCGCGTTGATCACCGGCGGGCTGCCGCTGATCTGCGCGGAGTGGCCGCATGGCGCGGGTCTGTGGGAGTTCCTCGGCGAGACGCTGAATGATCCGGTCTCGGCGCTGCTGGTCTCCGCCGAGCGCTCGCTGGCCGCCGAGTTCCCGCCGCAGGCCCAGGCGCGCAAGGTGCTGGCGGCGATCGGCAGCGGCGAGCGGACCTTCACCAGCATCGCCCGCGCGGCCGGCGGGATCGGCGCCACGCCGCTGCAGCGAGCGCTGGAGCTGCTCACGGACAAGCGGATCGTCGCCGCGGAACTGCCCGTGTCCCCGCGCCCGTCGAAGGACCGCCGCTACCGGGTCACCGATCCCTATCTGCGGTTCTGGCTGCAGTTCCTCGGCCCGTCCATCGGGGAGATCGAGCGGGGACGCGGCGACCTGGCCCTGGCGCGGATCCGGGAGAACTGGACCAGGTGGCGCGGCCGGGCCGTCGAGCCGCTCGTCCGTGAGGCGCTCGCCCGGATACTGCCCGACGACCGGCTGCCCGCGGCGCCCGCGGTGGGCGGCTACTGGACCCGTACCAACGACGTGGAGATCGACATCGTCGGGGCGGACCGTGCCCCCGTCGCCAAGGAGCTGCTGTTCGTCGGCTCCATCAAGTGGCTGGAACGATCGCCCTTCGACCGGCACGACCTCGCGGCCCTGCACCGCCACCGGGCGGCGCTCACCGCCGAACCCGTCCCGGTCGTGGCGGTCTCGCGCAGCGGAGTCGACTGTCCGGGACTCGACGCCGCCTACGACCCCGACGATCTGCTGACGGCCTGGCCGCTGTGAGCAGCGGACGGCCGAGGTTTCAGGAGTGGGGGACCGTCGTGGCGAGGACCACCTCGAATTCCTCAAGGCTGCTGGTGGTCACGCGGGCCTGCGTCGTGGCCTCTCCGCGGATCGCCGCGACGGCGCCACGGGATGCCACGAGTGAGTCGCGGTCGGTGTAGAGCGCGCCCACAGCGGCTCTGCTCCGGTCGCGGTCGATGAGCAGGGAGATGCCGGCCAGCCCGGGGACCTTCTCGATCTTGGGCAGTGCGGTGTCGCGGAACGTCTCCACCAGCAGGTCGATGTCGGGCGGCTCGACCTCCATGCGGACCAGCCGGAATCCCGCGCCGGGCGCGATGGTCTCCGCGCGCCGGGCGACCGCCGCCTCCCAGTTGTCGACCGTCATGGTCTGCGCGAAGGGCGCCATCAGCTCCGCCCGCCGCTTGCTCAGCTTCTCGTAGCTGACCTGCCGGGAGGCCTCGTCATCCCACCAGGATCCCACCAGCAGCTTGCCGAGCTCCCGGTCGGCGAACAGCCCCATCCCGCGAAAGCCCGGCTGCGCCGACAGCAGCTCGCGCCCCTCGGTCCGGAGCGCCTCCGCGACCCCGTCGAGCTTGGCCGGATCACCCGTTACGTAGATGCTGCGAACGTACATAGCGCCCTTTTCTGCCTTCGGTGGCCCCGTGCGGGCTCGTGTTCCCCCCTCCATGCGAGGGCCGGAGCGGATGGGGGGCAACGTGGCAGGGGCATTCAGGTGACGAGGCGGGCCATCGCCAGGTGCGTCGCGGGCGTCGGCCGAATCCGTGTGCCGGGCCAGGGCCCGGGGTACTCCGGGCACATGGCTGGCATCGACCTCAGCAGCAGTGAGTTCAAGGATCAAGGCTTCATCGCGCGCCGGTACGCCTACGAGGGCGACAACGTCTCCCCTCCGCTGACCTGGAGCGGCTCACCGGACGAGGCGGCCGAGCTGGTGCTCCTGTGCGAGGACCCCGACGCCCCGTCGGGCACCTTCGCGCACTGGATCGTGGTCGGCATCGACCCCCGCAGCGAAGGCGTCAACGCGGGGCAGTGCCCACCCGGCGGCACCGAGCTGATCAACGGCTACGGCGAACGGGGCTGGGGCGGACCGCACCCGCCCCCGGGAGACGAACCGCACCACTACGTCTTCCGCCTGTACGCCCTGTCGGAGCCGTGCGTCCTCCCCGACGAGCCCCGCGCCGACCAGGTGCACGAGGCGGTCGAGAAACGGGAGCTGTCCAGCGGCACGCTCGTGGGGCTCTACCGGCGCTGACCGGGGCAGGCATGCCCGAGCTTCCGGACGTCGAAGGATTCCGGCAGACCCTGCTGACCTGCAGTGGCCGCCGGTCCGTCACCGATGTCGACGTACGGGATCCCGGAGTTCTCAGGGGCGTCTCCGAGAAACGGCTCCGGAAAGAACTGGAGGGGAGGCGTCTCGGAAAGGCGTGGCGGCACGGGAAATGGCTTTTCGTGCCCACGGGCGACGGCCCCACGCTGGTCTTTCATTTCGGCATGACCGGGTCCTTGCGCTGCTGTGACCGGGAGGAACCGGCGGAGGCGCATGATCGCATCGTGCTGACACTCGGCCGTACCCGGCTTCTGTGCTACCGCGATCAGCGCAAGCTGCAGGGTGTGCGGCTGGCCGACAGTGCTGACGTCGACCGGATTCTGGAGGGCCTCGGCCCGGACGCCCTGGCCGTGAGCCGAGACGAGTTCCTGGAATTGATGGCGGGACGACGGGGTGCCGTCAAGAGCGCGCTGATGGACCAGTCCGTCGTCGCGGGCCTCGGAAACCTCCTGTGCGACGAGATCCTCTGGCGGGCCCGTGTCGCGCCTCGGACATCGACGCGGAGCCTGAGCGAGAAGTCCCTACGGCGCATCCACGCGGCGATGGGCCGGGTTCTCGCGACCTCCGTGCGTGACGGATGCGTGCCGCCCCGACGCTCCTGGCTCACCGGGCGCAGGGACGACAGCGAGCCCCTGTGCCCCCGCTGCGGCAGCTCCATGCGTTCGAGTCGCATGGCCGGACGCCGCACGGTCTGGTGCCCGCACTGTCAGAACTGAACGACCTTCAGCGCGCTGTCGGCGGCGGCCACCACCGTGCGGGCCTGGTGCTCCACCTGGTCGCGCACCGGAACCCAGCGCAGTCGCAGGGCCTTCTCGAAGTCCCTGCACCAGGCGGTGAACAGTCCGCTCAGCTCGCGGTGGAGCGCCGGGGCGGTACGGCGGCCTGTCTGACGTTCATGGCCGCCGTCACCCTTCCCGTGGACATCGCCCTGCTGGGCCGCGCGGTCCGGGGCCTCGGCCCGGAGCACGGCCTCGCGGGCAACGCCGACTCGGCCGCGGTGCTGATCATCCTGGGCGGGATCAACGTCCTGTGGCTGGTCACCTGGTGGCGTAACCGCCGTTCACACAGGTCCGCGGTGTAGTTCCAGGCTCGTCAGCAGGTGCATGTGGGCATCCACCCAGGCCGGGACGGTCTCCTTCGGGGGCATACCGGCCAGGCGCCACTGCTCGAACAGGCCCCAGGCGAAGGAGGCGAGGGAGTCGGCGGTGCAGTGCTCGGTCAGGACGTCGAGGCCGGGGTAGATATCGCCGGCCTGGACAGCGCGAGGACGGTGAGGACCTGGCGCACCGCGTCGGCGGGCCGGGCGCCGCCCTCCTTGAGCAGGATCTGCGGCAGCAGCGCGGGCTCGGCCCAGGCGCCGACGGCCGGCATCCGCGTCGGCAGGGCGCTCTCCAGCGGATCCGCGGCCCGCGCCACCGCGACGAACACACATGTGCCATGTACCTGACAGGCACCTCGTCCGCCGCTTCCGGGAGTACGGCCCGCCACTCGCCGGGCGCGACCTCGTCCGTGCAGGGCCCTTGTGCAATTCCTGTGGAAGCCTCAATCTTTCGGCTGGTGCACAGAGTTCGCACAGGAAAGCACGGACAGCACGGAAGCACGTGCAAGCGAAGTTGACATGATCACGCCCACCCTGGGCGGACTCCGGCATGCCCGCACCACCCCCCACCAGCGCACCACCGATTGAGGAGGATCCCTCAGATGGCAGTGATGCGTTCTACCCGGCGAAGACTGGCCGCGATCAGCGTGGCGGCCTCCGCGCTACTCACCGCGGGCCTCGTCTCCGCTCTCCCCGCCGGCGCCGCCCCGACCGCGGGCGACGGCCGTGTCCAGTACGCCGGTGCCGCGAACGCCGTGGCCGAGAGCTACATCGTGACCCTGAAGCCGGAGGCGGCCCGCGCCGCTTCGGCCGAGGGCCGGGCGCTCGCCAAGAAGTACGGCGCCGACATCGAGCGGACGTACAAGAAGGCGCTCAACGGCTACGCGGTCGAGGCCTCCGCGGCCGAGGCGAAGAAGTTCGCCGCCGACCCGGCCGTCGCCTCCGTCGTGCAGAACCGCACCCTCAGCATCACCGAGACCCAGCCCTCCCCGCCCTCCTGGGGCCTGGACCGGGTCGACCAGCGCAACCTCCCGCTGAACAGCTCGTACACCTACCCGGACTCGGCCGGGCAGGGCGTGACGGCGTACATCATCGACACCGGCGTCCGCATCAGCCACAGCGACTTCGGCGGCCGCGCCTCCTACGGCTACGACGCCGTCGACAACGACAACACCGCCCAGGACGGCAACGGCCACGGCACGCATGTCGCGGCCACGGTTGCGGGCAACGCGTACGGCGTCGCCAAGAAGGCGCGGATCGTCGGCGTCCGGGTGCTGAACAACAGCGGTCAGGGCACCACCGCGCAGGTCGTCGCCGGTATCGACTGGGTCGCCCGGAACGCGGTCAAGCCGGCCGTCGCCAACATGTCCCTCGGCGGCGGCGCGGACACCGCGATCGACACCGCGGTCCGCAACGCCATCGCCTCCGGCATCACCTTCGCCGTGGCGGCGGGCAACGAGTCCACGAACGCCTCGACCAGGTCCCCTGCCCGCGTGACGGAGGCCATCACGGTCGGCGCGACCACCTCGTCGGACGCGAAGGCCAGCTACTCCAACTACGGCTCGGTCCTCGACCTGTTCGCACCCGGCTCGTCCATCACCTCGGCGTGGAACAGCAGCGACTCCGCCACCAACACCATCTCCGGTACGTCGATGGCGACCCCGCACGTGGCCGGCGCGGCCGCGCTCTACCTGGCCGCGAACCCCTCGGCCACCCCCGCGCAGGTCTCCTCGGCCCTGACGACCGCGGCCACCCCGAACGTCGTCACGAGCCCCGGCACCGGCTCGCCCAACCGGCTGCTCTATGTCGGCGGCGGCACCACCACCCCGCCCGGACCGCGCTTCGAGAACACCGGCGACTACGCGATCAGCGACAACTCCACCGTGGAGTCCCCGGTGACCGTCTCCGGCGTGTCCGGCAACGCGCCCTCGGCCCTGGCCGTCGAGGTGAACATCGTCCACACCTACATCGGTGACCTCCAGGTCCAGCTGATCGCCCCGGACGGCACGGCGTACACCCTCAAGGGCTACGGCACCGGCGGCAGTTCGGACAACATCAACACCACGTACTCGGTGAACGCCTCCTCCGAGGTCGCCAACGGCACGTGGAAACTGCGGGTCAGCGACAACGCGTCGATCGACACCGGACGCATCGACGCCTGGGCGCTCCAGTTCTGACGCTCACTCACTGACAGGAGGCTGCACCGGTCAGCTGTACTCGTCCTCGTCGAAGGGCCCGGGACCCGTCACCCACCCGCGACGAGGACGAGCCGCGTCTCCCGGTGGACCGCGAGGAAGCCGAAGGGCCGGTCGACACGGACGTACGCCTTGGTCGTCTCGTACGGCAGCTCCCCGCCGAACCCGCCCATCCACGCGATGCCCGCCACCGTCACCGCCGCCGCCTGGACCTCCGCCGAGGACTGCGCTACCGAGCCCACGGTGAGCGGAGCGGAGCTGATACCGGGGAAGCCGGTCCGGGGCGTGGCGCAGGAGAGCCCGGGCCGGCGTCCCCCCTCTTCAACCGCTCGCCCGCCGTCGGCTTGAGGGTGCCGTCGAGCCGGTCGAGACCGGCGCCGAGGGTCTGCCCGGGGGTCATCTGCCCCTCGCCGAGCAGTAGTTGGACGTCGATCCAGTTGTGGCCGCGCACGGTGACCCGCCTTCGAACGGCTCCTCCCACGTCGTCCGCAGGTGAGCACCCCGTGCGCGTCCGCAGGCAGCCCCGACTCCCAGCGCTCGCGCAGCTCCAGCGTGCGCTTGGTCCACAGGCCGAGGGCGGAGTCCAGGCCGGGTGCCGAGCCCAGCCCGGCGAGCAGCTCCCGCGCCGCGGACGGCGCCCGGTCCGCGGGCAGCCCCACCGCGTCCGTCAGCCCCTCGCGCGCCGGCCCCGCCGCGCCGTCCGCGAGGAAGGCCGGCAGCGGCCGACCCCGCCCGCCGGAGAAGACCGTGCCGCCCTCCGCGACCCCGCCCGACGCGCCGTCAGCCCGTGACTGCCCGGATCGTCGCATTCGTCACCCGCATTCCGCCCCCACGCCTGCCGCGTTTACCATGCGCGTGCGTTCAGACGTACGCCAGTTCTGCCTCGTCCCGGCCTCGCCGTCCGAAACAGGAGCACGGTACTCGTGTCGATACCCCCGCCCCACGGGCCCCACCAGCAGGAGCCTCCGGGGCCCCAGGGACCGTACGCACAAGGCCAGTTCCCTCCGCCGGGCCCGTACGCGCCCTACCCGTACCACCCTTACGGCCCTTACGGCCGCCCCGCGTCCGTGAACGGCCTCGCCATCGCCGCGCTCGTCCTCGGCATCCTCTGCTTCCTGCCGGCCGTGGGTCTGGTCCTCGGTCTGGTGGCCCTCGCGCAGATCAAGAAGAAGGGCGAGCGGGGGAAGGGGATGGCGATCGCCGGTTCCGTGCTGTCCTCCGTCGGGCTCGCGCTGTGGACGGTGACGCTGTCCACCGGCTTCGCCTCCGACGTCTGGGAGAGCGTCAAGGACGCGGCGAGCGCGGACGGCACCGCCTACGCCCTCGCCGAGGGCGACTGCTTCAACTCCCCGTCCGACTCCCTGGAGGGCGCCACCTACGACGTGACGGAGGTGCCCTGCGCCGGGCGGCACGACGGCGAGGTGTTCGCGGTGGTCACCCTGCCCGGCGGACGGTTCCCCGGCGACGACTCGGTGACCCGGACCGCCGAGGACAAGTGCTACACCCTGGAAGCCCAGTACGCCATGGACCCCTGGGCCGTGCCGGAGGCCGTGGACGTCTACTACCTCGTCCCGTCCAGTCAGAGCTGGCGCTTCGGCGACCGCGAGATCACCTGCCTGTTCGGCAGCACCGACACCAAGGCCCCCCTCACCGGCTCGCTCCGCAACGACGAGACCACCCTCGACGCCGACCAGCTGGCCTTCCTGAAGGCGATGAGCGCCGTCGACGACGTGCTCTACGAGGAGCCCGAGGACTACCCCGAGGACGACCTGCCGGCCAACCAGGACTGGGCGAAGGACGTCGAGGGCGTGCTCGGCGAGCAGATCGAGGCGCTGGAGGCGCACGGCTGGCAGAGCGGCGCCGAGGAGTCCGTCGCCGGCCTGGTCGCGGACATGCGGGACGCCCGCAGGGCGTGGGAGAAGGCGGCCGCCTCCGACGACGTGGACACGTTCTACGAGCACTACGACACCGGCTACGAGTACGTCGACGGCCCCACGACCGTCACCGCGCGCAAGGCTCTGGGTCTGGCCACCGCCGTGCCGACCTACGACGGCGAGTACGACACCGGGAGCGAGAGCCCGGGCCGCGGGGAACTCGATGTGTGATCGCGGCTATAGCGGGGAGAAAGTGCCTGCGTAAAGCCTTCCGCGGGCACAAGTCATCACATCGAGTGATTCTCTGGCCTTTGCTTGCATGGCACAACCCACGGTTGCCACGCTGTTGCTGTCTGTACAACCTGATGGGAGCGGCCAGTGACATTCGGTGAGCAGCCGGCGTACCTGCGTGTCGCGGGTGATCTCCGCAAGAAGATCGTCGACGGTTCGCTGCCACCGCACACCCGCCTCCCGTCCCAGGCACGGATCCGCGAGGAGTACGGCGTCTCGGACACCGTCGCTCTGGAGGCGCGCAAGGTGCTGATGGCGGAGGGCCTGGTCGAGGGCCGCTCCGGCTCCGGGACGTATGTGCGCGAGCGGCCGGTGCCCCGCCGGATCGCCCGCTCCGGGTTCCGCCCGACCGGTGGGGCCACGCCCTTCCGGCAGGAGCAGGCCGACGGCGAGGCGCGCGGTACCTGGGAGTCCAGCAGCGAGCAGGCGGAGGCGAGCGGGGCGGTCGCCGAGCGGCTCGCCATCAAACCCGGCGACCGGGTCATGTGCACCAGATACCTCTTCCGTGAGGCCGGCGAGGTGATGATGCTCTCCACCTCCTGGGAGCCCCTCGTGGTCACCGGCCGCACCCCCGTGATGCTCCCCGAGGAGGGCCCGCTCGGCGGCATGGGTGTCGTCGAGCGGATGCGCGCCATCGACGTCATCGTCGACAACGTCACCGAGGAGGTCGGCGCCCGCCCCGGCCTCGCCGAGGAACTGCACGCCCTGGGCGGCGTCCCCGGCCATGTCGTCCTCGTCATCCAGCGCACCTACTACGCCTCCGGCCGCCCCGTGGAGACCGCGGACGTGGTCATCCCCGCCGACCGCTACCGGGTCGCCTACCACCTCCCCGTGAAGTAGCGCACAACTCCGGGGCGGTTGCCCCCGGCACCGGATCAACCGGAGCCCCTTCGGCAGGGGTTGGAATCTGGTCGTTCTCGCAGGTCGTCACCGATGTGCCCGGCATGCCGCTGACTTGATGCGTCGGCGCGTGTCGACGGCGCGTTCGATGACGTGCGCCCCCTGCGTCCTGGCCGGTTGCGTACCTCTTTGTGAAAAGCCGTATTCGCTGCGTAAAGGTTAGGCGTAGGCTCGGGCATATGCGGATTGCGGTTTCCTCGGCGGGCGGGGCACGGCACAGGCCGCGGGCGGGACGGCCTTGGGCGGGAAGGAGCGGTGGGGCGCGATGAACGACAGCACGATCACTCTTCCCTGGCTCGTCATACGGCAGGACGACAACGGCAATCGCTACCGCGTGGGCCGGTACGCGACCCGGGCCGAGGCCCAGAAGATCGCGGACAGCCTCGACTCCCGCGGGCACAGGCAGCTCTACTGGGTCGAGAGGATCGGCCAGAACGGCGCCGAGACCGCCAACTGAGCCGACCCCAGGGGTCCCGTAGGCTCCGGCGCATGACGGAACCGATCGTGGTGGTGGGGGCCGCCCTCCTGAACGACGGCCGCCTCCTCGCCGCCCGCCGCAGCGCACCCCCCGAACTGGCCGGACGCTGGGAACTCCCCGGCGGCAAGGTCGAACCGGGCGAGACCCCCGAAGCGGCCCTGGTCCGCGAACTGCGCGAGGAACTGGGCGTGGAGACGGAAGCGGTGGAGCGGGTACCGGGGGAGTGGCCCCTGCGTGAGCCGTATGTGCTGCAGGTCTGGACGGCCCGCCTCCTCTCGGATTCCCCGGCCCCGAAGCCCCTTCAGGACCACGACGAGCTGCGCTGGCTGACGCCCGCAGAACTGTGGGACGTGGAGTGGCTGGACCAGGATGTCCCGGCGGTACAGAAGATCGAACGGCGCCGGAGGCTTCCCTAGGGGGCGGGACTGTGTCGATATGCGGCTCCGCCGCGTGGGCGCGATTCAACCACAACGCACCCGCCCGGCAACACCAGCCCCCGAGCTATTGGGCGCCCCTGATACGCCGTTCGCGCCACAGTGCGCCCACCGCAGCGATACACCCCTACAAATACCGGGTATGTCCCCATTAACCCCGCGAAATAGGACACCGCTGCCTGGGAAGTGATCGGTGTGATCGACACCGAAGGCGACTGCGTCGAGTGGACCTTCTCCGCCGAACCGGGCGCCGTCCGTGCCGCCCGTGCCGCCGTCCGCGGCCGACTGCACGACTGGGACCTGGACAGCCTCGCCGACATAGCTGCCCTCCTGGTCAGCGAGCTCGTCACCAATGCCCTGCGGCACGCCACCGGCCCCATCGGCGTCCGCCTGGTCCGCCCCTCCCACCTCAGCGGGGTCCTGCTGGTCGAGGTCTCCGACCCGATCCCCGACTTCCCGCGCGAGCGGATCGCCGCCCCCGAGGACGAGAGCGGCCGCGGCCTCCAGCTGGTCGCCCACACCTCACGCCGCTGGGGCACCCGCCCCGGGGGTGCCGGCAAAACGGTGTGGTTCGAACTCGCGGTGCCCTGAAACCCGTACCGGATGCTGTACGGCTGCCCCCGCCCTGTAGAGCGACTGGTTCA
Source organism: Streptomyces sp. P17 (assembly GCF_032436805.1). Taxonomy (NCBI): domain Bacteria; kingdom Bacillati; phylum Actinomycetota; class Actinomycetes; order Kitasatosporales; family Streptomycetaceae; genus Streptomyces; species Streptomyces sp. P17. Next base: position 55,219 of record NZ_JAVRBF010000025.1, read on the forward strand.
GGCCACTGGCAGTTGTCGGAGTCCGTGATTCGACAGCGTGTTGGCTGGTTAGAAGACTGGAAGTGTTTCCGCGGTCCGGTCCAAAAACGATCGGGAACGTGCTGTGATCGTGAACACCGTGTTGTGCGGCGCCGTAGTGCTGGATACTGCGGGCAGCCGCCTCCGGTGACCGGTGCCGGACGCGGTGAGCTGGAGGGGACGGTTCGCGTGAGCGAGATACCAGCGAAGGCCACGGAGTCCGAGGACCCGTCGGAGGGCGCGAGGACGGGGGCCGCGGCTGCCGCCGGGGCCGCCGCGGTCGACGTGGCGCGTGCCGCCGGCGATGTGCCGCCCGCCGACGCCATGTGGCAGAGCAGTCCGCCCGGCTCCATGTACGACTACATCCGGGTCGCGTCCTTCTCCATCGGCCCCGACGGTCTCGTCGACCAGTGGAGCCTGCGCGCCGAGCAGCTCTTCGGCATCCCCGCCCAGCGCGCCGTCGGCATGGACCCCATCGCGGCGTTCATCGACCCCGACCGGCGCGAGCTGGGCCACCGCAAGATGGCGGAGATCCTCGACGGCCGGGAGTGGACCGGTGTCGTCCCCTTCCGCAAGCCCGACGAGGAGACCGGCGGGCGCGGGGAGGAGGCCCTCGCCGAGGTCTACGTCATGCCGACGCGGACCGAGGAGGGCGAGAAGGCGGCCGTCTGCATCGTCGTCGATGTGCGGACCTTGCGCAGAATCGAGACCGACCTCGCCGCCTCGCAGGCGATTTTCGGCCAATCTCCTTTCGGCTTCCTGCTGATCGACACCGACCTGCGGGTACGCCGTGCGAACCATCGGTTCGCCTCGCTGTTCGGCGGCACCCCGGACGACCATCGCGGCAAGGGCGTCCACGACTATCTGCCGAGGCCGGAGGCGGAGCGGGTCACCGCCACCCTGCGCCGGGTCCTGGAGACCGGCGAGTCCATCACGGACATGCACGTCACCGGCTTTCTGCCCGGCTCCGACGACCGCCGCCACTGGTCCATCAACCTCTACCGGGTGCACAGCGGCTCCGGCCGCCCCATCGGCATCGCCTGGCTCGGCACCGACATCACGGCCCGCCGCGCCGCCGCCCGCGAGGCCGCCGCCGCACGGCGCAATCTCGCCCTTCTGAACGAGGCCGGCGCCCGGATCGGGAACTCCCTCGACCTGGAGACCACGGCCCGCGAACTGCTCGACGTCGTCGTCCCCGGCTTCTGCGACCTGGCCACGGTCGACCTCTACCAGGGCCTGCTGGCCGGCGACGAGACCCCGCCCGGGCTCGCCGACGGCAGCGCGGAACTGCGCCGGGTGGCCTTCGCCAGCGCTGTCTCCGACGCGCCCTTCGTCGGCGGCGGCGCGGCGGTCGCGGTCGGCGCGGTCCACCACTACCCGTTCAACTCCCCGTGCGCGGACGCCCTGCGCACCGCACGGCCGCGGTCCGTGCCCGCCGAGGAGGGCGGCCTCGTCCAGTCCACGCTGGCCGTGCCGATGGTCGCCCACGACACGGTCGTAGGCCTCGCGCAGTTCTCCCGGACGAAGGGCAGTGAGCCGTTCGGGGACCGGGACCGGGATCTGGCGGTGGAACTGGCGGCGCGGGCGGCGGTGTGCATCGACAACGCCCGCCTCTACCGCAGGGAGCACGAGCGGGCGCTGATACTGCAACGGTCCCTGCTGCCCCCGGGCGACCCGGTCGCCTCGGGGCTGGACATCGCCTGCCGCTATCTGCCGGGCAACTCCTCCTCGGACCGGCCGAGCGAGGTGGGCGGCGACTGGTTCGACGTGATCGAACTGCCAGGCCACCGTACGGCGTTGGTGGTCGGCGACGTGATGGGCCGCGGTCTGCGCGCGGCCGTGGCGATGGGCGAACTCCGTTCCGCCGTACGCACCTTGGCCCTGCTGGACCTGGAACCGGCGGAAGTGCTGAGCGCGTTGGACGAGATCGCGCGGGGCCTCGGCGCGCCCGGCGGTGTCCAGCAGGCGACCCGTGCCGCCCGCCGCCCCCGCGAGGCGGACCTGTCCGAGGTGTATCTGGCGACCTGTGTGTACGCGGTCTACGACTCGGTGACCCGCCGCTGCACCTTCGCCAACGCGGGCCATCTGCCGCCCGTCCTGGTCGAGCCGGGCGAGGACGCGCTGATGCTGGACGTACCGCCGGGCATGCCGCTCGGGGTGGGCGGGGAGCCCTTCGAGGAGGTGGAGGTCGAACTGCCCGAAGGCGCCCTGTTGGCGCTCTACACGGATGGACTGGTCGAAAGCCGCGATCACCCCCTGGACGAGGGCCTGCAGGCCTTCGTAGGAGCACTCACGGACCCCACCCGCCCCCTGGAGGACGTCTGCGACCACGTCCTCAACACCCTCGACACCCACCACGGCGAGGACGACATCGCGCTGCTCATGGCCCGCGTCCAGGGCCTGCCCACCGACTCCGTCGGCGACTGGACGCTGCCGCGCGAACCGCGCAGCGTGGGCCGCGCCCGTGAGTACGCCCGCGGCCAGCTGCTGACCTGGGACCTGGAGCCGCTGGTCGACACGGCGGAGCTCCTGGTCAGCGAGCTGGTGACGAACGCCCTGCGCTACGGCGAGGGCGACATCCGCCTCCGCCTCCTCCTCGACCGCACTCTGGTCTGCGAGGTCTGGGACGCCGGCCTCGTCCAGCCCCGCCGCCGCAGGGCCCGCGACACCGACGAGGGCGGCCGGGGCCTCCAGCTGGTGGGCCTGCTGAGCGCGGCCTGGGGCTCCCGCCGCACGCCACGCGGCAAGACGGTGTGGTTCGAACTCCCGCTCCCGGACGGCGAGACGGGCCTCACGGACCCGGCGGAGGCCTTGCTGAGCCTGTTCTGACGGTCACTGCCGTCGGGTGCGGGTCCGTGGGCCGCCGAAGCTCGCCGCCGTCGCGGCGAGCGGGCGGCCGTGCGTGCGTGCGTCCTGCTCCGCCAGGTCCCGTGCCCGGCGCGCGAGGGCGTCCGCGGTGAGCAGGTCGGTGAGGCCGGGCCTGGCGGCGAGCAGCCGTTCGGCCTCGGCGAGCCGGGTACGGGGTGCGCTGCCGACCGCGCCCCGGTGCGTGGTGATGTGGTCGTGCGCCGCGCCGGTGGAGCTGCGGGCCATGAGCGCCGCGGCCGCCGACAGCACCCCGGCCCGCCCGTCGGCGACAGGCAGGACCCCCCGCACGATCCGCCGCAACGCCTCCATCGGGTCGTACGGCCCCCCGGTCACCTCTTCTCGTACGTCGGCCAGGACGCGGTCGGCGTGGCTGATCCGGACGTCGGCCTGGCCCCCGGGCGAGCCCGCGGCCCGCTCCCGCGCCCCGGCGATCTCGGCCTCCCCGCCGGTCAGCGCGGCGGATACCAGTCCCGCGGCGGACGCGAGCTCCTCCGCCAGCCGTTCGACGCTGTCGACGAACACGGCGGCCTGGGCGACGGCCCCCTCCGCGGTGCGCAGATTGCGGATGGCCCGTTCCGTCTCGCCGAGGTCGGCGCCCTGCCGGGCCTCGTTGAGCCGGGAGGTGGCGAACACCAGCCGGTCCTTGGCCTGTTCGACGTAGCCGGACACATCGGCGACGGCCGCGGGACCGTACCGCTTGCCGAGGTCGGTGAGCGTGGCGTCCGCGCTGCCCGTACGGGCGGTCAGTTCCCGGAACCGGGCCTCGGCGACCTCCAACGCCCCGCCCACATCCCCCTCAAGCCCCCGCAGCTGATCGAACCCGGCCGCCTCCGCGTCCAGCCGCCGCCCCGCCTCCTCGCACCGCCCGACGATCCCCGCGAGCGCCTGCTGCCGCCGGGTGTCGTCGTCCGGAACCCCGTCGTCGAAGCGCTGCCGCATACGGAACGCGGAGGCGAGCTCGCCCTCGGCGTCCCGGAGGGCCTGCGCGAAGGGCGCGACGGCCTCGGCCCCCGCCCGGGCCTCGGCGAAGGAGAGCTCCTCCCGACTGGTCCGCACCCAGTCGTCGGCGTCGACGAGGAGCCCCCGCGCCCGTGCGTCCAGCTCACCGAGCGGCGGCCGCCCCTGTGCCGGGAGGGGCTCACCGCCGGGGGTGGTCCGAGTCCGCAGCCGCCGGGTCCGCCGCACATACCCGTACCCGGCGACCGCGACGGCGGCCACGGCCGCGACGAGCGGCAGCACGAGATCACCGGGCGAGGACTCGGGCTCCTGCTGGGCGGAGGCGCCCGCGACGGGCCGCTCCGAACCGCCCGCAACCGGAGCGTCCACCCCCGACGTCATCCCCGGCAACACCAGCCACGCCAAGGCGACCAACACACCCACCACGGTATGCGCGACCAGCACGGATATGTGCCCGGCGGCCCGCCGAGGCCGGCCTCGGATCAAGGATGACGTCACATTTCGGAGCGTATGAGCAGCAATGCCTCAGCGCGACCGGGATGACCCGTGGTGGAGCGCAGAACGCGAGACAAGGGGACGGGAATGAACCAGGAGACGCAGGAGCAGACCGAGGGCCCCGACAGTCCCCCTGAGTCCGCGGCGGCATCCACTCGCCAGCGAGAGCCCGGACGGCCTGGACCTGGAGAACCCGGCCGCCCGCGCAGCCGTCGTCACCTCAACCCGCCAGATCCTCGACACCGGATTCGACGGCGCCCACTTCGACCTGGAATCCTCCACTCGGGCGACAAGGACTACCTCACCCTCCTCGACGCCCTGCACCGCGAAACCAAAGCCCGCGACGTCCCCCTCTCGGTCGCCCCCCACCAGATGGACCCGCTCCCCGCCCCGCACTCGGTCGCCGGATTCCTCACCGGTCACCCCAAGTGGTGGTCGCAGAAGTTCTTCGGCGAGGTCGCGAGAAAGGTCGACCAGATCGCCGTCATGTCGTACGACACCACCTCGCCGCTGGAGAGCCTGTACGGCGGCTACGTCGCCCAGCAGACCTCCCTCGCCCGGAGGTCACCCCGCCCACCACCGACCTGCTGATGGGCCTGCCCTTCTTCCACGAGAGCGACATCGGCCACCACGAGTCCGCCGAGACGGTCTCCGCCGCCGTACGGGGTACCCGCCTCGGCCTGTCCCGCACCGCCCCGGACCGGGAGCGCTTCGGCGTCGCCCTGTACGTGGACTTCGCGGCCGAGGGCGACCGGACCGCGTACCGGAAGGGATGGGCACCGAACATGTAACCGCTTCGTCGGGCAGACGTCATGTGTGCTTTGCCGGATTGCGTGGTTCTGTTTGTTGTGAATGGCCTGTGCACGACCTACGGTCCACATCTCCCATTTCCAGTGAAGGCCAAACAACCATGCGAGCCTTAATCACCAGCAAAGCCGCCCGACGCGCCCTGCGCCCGCTCGTGCAGCTGATCGACCAGCGCATCGAACGAGAGGTCCGCCGTCATGTCGAGGTCGCCTCGAAGGACGCGCTCCAGAAGGAACTGCGCACGCTGCGCAACCGCCAGCGCCCGCTGGAGCTCTTCTTCGACGGCACCGGCCGCGGCGCGTCCCGGCTGCCCTCGGCGCCCCATCTCAATCGCACCATCACGGAGTTGGAGCAGGCCACCGGCGCCGACCGGCAGGCCTGCGAGCGCAATGTCGCCCAGGCCTTCCGGCTGCTCATCGCGATGGAGGCGCTGGGCGTCGGACGGATCGCCGGCGGCACGATGAACATCGTCGGCAAGCTCTCCGCCGTACCGCTGCTCGACCCGCCGACCGACGAGGTCCTCGAAATCGGCACCCTGTACGGGATGTTCAGCGCCGCCCTGATCCGGATGATGGAGCGCGCGGGGCGGGTGCCGAGCCTGACCATCGTCGACCCGCTCGCCGGGACCCAGCTCCAGCCCGGCGCCACCATGGGCAGCGACGCCTCCGGCACCCCGGTCAACCTGGCCGCCGTGCGCACCAATCTGAGCCTCGCCGGGGCGGCCGGTGCCGCCGCCCGCATCCAGCCGGGCTTCTCCGAGGACCCCGAGGTCAGGGCGCTGGTCGCCGACCGGCCCTACGGTGTGGTCATCGTCGACGGCGACCACTCCGCCGCCGGTGTCGCCGCGGACCTGGAGTGGGCGGAGGAGATCGTCGCGCCGGGCGGGATCGTCGTACTCGACGATTTCGGGCACCCCAAGTGGCCCGGGATCAAGGAGGCGTTCGAGAAGCACATGACCACGGACACCCGGTTCAAGTTCCTCGGCCAGGTGGCCCACTCGGGGTATCTGCGGGCGCGGTCCTGAGCTCTAGGACCGTCTGCGGATCTTGTTCCCCAGCCACACCAGCGGGTCGTACTTGCGGTCCACGGCCCGCTCCTTCAGCGGGATCAGCGCATTGTCCGTGATCTTGATGCCCTCGGGGCAGACCTCCGTACAGCACTTGGTGATATTGCAGTAGCCGAGACCGTGTTCGTCCTGGGCGGTGCTCTTGCGGTCCAGGCCGGACTCGGCGGCCGCGTCCAGCGGGTGCATGTCCAGCTCCGCCACCCGCATCAGGAAGCGCGGCCCGGCGAACGCCTGCTTGTTCTCCTCGTGGTCGCGGACCACATGGCAGGTGTCCTGGCACAGGAAGCACTCGATGCACTTGCGGAACTCCTGCGAGCGGTCCACGTCCTCCTGCATCATCCGGTACTCGCCGGGACCGATCCCCGCGGGCGGCACGAAGGCCGGGACCTCGCGCGCCTTGGTGTAGTTGAAGCCGACGTCCGTGACGAGATCCCGGACGACCGGGAAGGCGCGCAGCGGAGTGACGGTGATCGTCTCCTCGCGCTCGAACACCGACATCCGCGTCATGCACATCAGCCGCGGCCGGCCGTTGATCTCCGCCGAGCACGAACCGCACTTGCCCGCCTTGCAGTTCCAGCGGACGGCGAGATCAGGGGCCTGGGTGGCCTGGAGCCGGTGGATGATGTCCAGGACCACCTCGCCGTCGTTCACCTCGATCTTGAAGTCCTCCAGGCCGCCGCCCCCGATGTCACCCCGCCACACCTTGAAGCGGGCCTCGTAGCTGCTCACTCGTAGAGCTCCTCTTCGGCGAGGTACTTGACCAGCTCCTCCTTGTCGAAGAGGGCGAGCAGGTCCGGGCGGATGGGATCGGTGGTCTCACGGGTGAGGTGGATCTGGCCGCGCTCCGGGTCGGTCGCGGCCAGGCCGCCGGTGGGGTCGGCCGGCCGGCACAGCAGGTTGATGTTGCGCCAGGTGCGCTCCATCGTCGGATGGTCCTCGCGGGTGTGGCCGCCGCGCGACTCGGTGCGCTCCAGCGCGGCCCGCGCCACGCACTCGCTGACCAGCAGCATGTTCCTGAGGTCGAGCGCGAGGTGCCAGCCGGGGTTGAACTGGCGGTGCCCCTCCACCCCGGCCCGCCGGGCCCGTACCCGCAGCTCGGCCAGCTTCTTCAGGGCGTGCGCCATCTCGCCCTCGCGGCGGATGATGCCGACGAGGTCGTTCATGGTCTGCTGGAGTTCCTGATGGAGGGCGTACGGATTCTCCGGCGCGGCCTCGTCGGGGCTCTCCGCGGAGAAGGGGCGCAGCGCCTCTGCCGCCGCGGTGTCGACCTGGACGTCGTCCACCTCGGGGCGTTCGAAGGCGAGGGCCGCCGCGTACTCGGCCGCGTGCCAGCCCGCCCGGCGCCCGAACACCAGCAGGTCGGACAGCGAGTTGCCGCCGAGCCGGTTGGAGCCGTGCATGCCGCCCGCGACCTCACCGGCCGCGAAGAGCCCCGGCACCCCGCGCGCGGCCGCCGTGTCGGACTCGACCGCGATACCGCCCATCACGTAGTGACAGGTCGGCCCGACCTCCATCGCCTCCGCCGTGATGTCCACGTCCGCCAGCTCCTTGAACTGGTGGTACATGGACGGCAGCCGGCGTTTGATCACTTCGGCGGGCATCCGCGTCGACACGTCCAGGAAGACCCCGCCGTGCGGGGAGCCGCGGCCCGCCTTCACCTCGGAGTTGATCGCCCGGGCCACCTCGTCGCGGGGGAGCAGCTCGGGAGGACGCCGGTTGTTGTCCGGGTCCTCGTACCAGCGGTCGCCCTCCTCCTCGGACTCGGCGTACTTCTCCTTGAAGACGTCGGGGACGTAGTCGAACATGAACCGCTTGCCCTCGGAGTTCTTGAGCACCCCGCCGTCGCCGCGCACCGACTCGGTGACGAGGATGCCCTTCACCGACGGCGGCCAGACCATGCCGGTCGGGTGGAACTGCACGAACTCCATGTTCAGCAGGGGCGCGCCCGCGAGCAGTGCCAGCGCGTGGCCGTCGCCGGTGTACTCCCACGAGTTCGACGTCACCTTGAAGGACTTGCCGATGCCACCGGTGGCGATCACCACGGCGGGGGCTTCCAGGACGAAGAAACGGCCGGTCTCACGGTCGTAGGCGAAGACACCGGAGACCCGGTTGCCGTCCTTCAGGACCCGCGTGACCGTGCACTCCTGGAAGACCTTCAGGCGGGACTCGTAGTCGCCGGTCTCCTTGAAGTCCTGCTGCTGCAGGGACACGATCTTCTGCTGCAGGGTGCGGATCAGTTCCAGGCCCGTGCGGTCGCCGACATGGGCCAGGCGCGGGTACTCGTGGCCGCCGAAGTTGCGCTGGGAGATCCGGCCGTCCTTCGTCCGGTCGAACAGGGCGCCCCAGGTCTCCAGCTCCCACACCCGGTCCGGGGCTTCCTGCGCGTGCAGTTCGGCCATCCGCCACTGGTTGAGGAACTTGCCGCCGCGCATGGTGTCGCGGAAGTGGACCTGCCAGTTGTCGTGCTCGTTGGCATTGGCCATCGCGGCGGCGATCCCGCCCTCGGCCATCACGGTGTGCGCCTTGCCGAACAGCGACTTGCAGATCACCGCCGTACGGGCGCCCCGCTCGCGCGCCTCGACGGCCGCGCGCAGGCCCGCACCGCCCGCGCCGACGACGACGACATCCCACTCCTGCCGGTCCACCACGGACATCAGAACAACCTCGGATCGTCGAAAGCACCGGACGCGACGAGATAGACGTAGAAGTCGGCGAGCGCCACGCTCACCAACGACGACCAGGCGAGCAGCATGTGCCGGGCGTTCAGCTTTCCGACCCACTGCCACATCCGGTAGCGCACGGGGTGCTTGGAGAAATGCTTGAGCTTGCCGCCGACGATGTGTCGGCAGGAGTGGCAGGAGATCGTGTACGCCCAGATCAGCACGATGTTGACGAGGAACACCAGGGTGCCGAGGCCCATGTGGCCCCACTCGTAGTGCTCGTCGCGGAAGGCGAGCACGGTGTCGTACGTCAGGATTCCGGCGACCGGGATCGCGGCGTAGAAGAAGTACCGGTGGATGTTCTGCAGGATCAGCGGGAAACGGGTCTCACCGGTGTACTTCTGGTGCGGCTCGGCCACCGCGCAGGCCGGCGGGGACGCCCAGAAGCCCCGGTAGTAGGCCTTGCGGTAGTAGTAGCAGGTCAGCCGGAAGCCGAGCGGGAAGATCAGGATGATGACGGCGGGGGAGATGCCCCACCAGCTGCCGAAGATCTCCCAGTTGGGGCCGCTCCGCATCGGCTCGCAGTTCTCCGCGAGACAGGGGGAGTAGAACGGCGAGACATACGGCGCCGCGTAGTAGTCGGCGTTGGCGAACGCGCGCCAGGTCGAGTAGACGATGAACGCCAGCAGACCGGCCGCGGTGGCGGCGGGCGCCAGCCACCAGCGGTCGGTCCGCAGATGCGGGGCGGTGATCGCGGCGCGCGTACCGGTTCGTACACCGCCGCTGTTCAGATGGGGTTCCGTACCAGTGGCCAAGGTTTGACTCCGGTCGGTTCGGGTTCAGGGGGCTCGTCGGTCCCGGGCGCCTAGACCCTCGTCGTCCGTGTCGATCCACAGAGAGTCGTCGTACGGGGTGTCGGGGATGGTGACGAGATCGGGGCGCTTCTGCGCGGCGGGGGCGGAGGCCGCCGCGCGCAGCAGGGCCACGCTCTCGCGCAGGTGATCGCAGTCGGTGCGGACGCGGCGGATGTCCAGACCGCCGCTGCCGAGCTGCTGTTCCAGACGGCTCACGGACCTGTTCAGGTCGTCGAGGCACCGCTGGACTGATGTCAGGTCGTCGTGCACGGACATGACGTGACCTCGCTTCCGTCGGCCGTGCGGCCGTGGGTGGCAACGTTCATGCGCCTGCGAGTGTTGCGCGTCACACCTGTCGCTGTGAAGGGACGTGCACCGATTGGCCGAGGCGCATCGGCGCATCCCGTGGTGCGTTGCGCCGCACGGGTGGGGTTCCCGGCGTGGCTCGCCGTGTCGCCGCCCGTTGCCGAACCCTTTCCTCTTCAGTGGCCGCATAGATGTGATCAGCTCCATATACCGCCAAAAGTGATCATAACGCCCCGCGGCTCCCGGAGGTAGCAGAGATGTCCCACGACGGCGTCGGACAGAGGGCACGGCGAAGTGAGCCGCGGCTCGGTAGCGCCCCAAAGGGGCGCGGGTCTGTTATCGATGTGCGGCAACCGCCGCGTGAGCGTGATCAGCCACGACGCGCCGGCAGACCACCGACGTCCCAGCCCGGGCTTTCCCGCGGAGCGCTGCGCTCGGTCGTCTTCCTCAGCGTCGGAGCGCTCGCGCTGGCCGGCTGTTCCTCCGAGGACCCCGCGGGCAAGCCGCTCGCCGAGCAGGACATCGCCCCTGCCGACCGCTCCCTGGTCGCTGACGGCGGCACGCTGCGCTGGGCCGTGGACGCCGTGCCGGAGACCCTGAACACCTTCCAGGCCGACGCCGACGCCACCACCACCCGGGTTGCCCAGGCCGTCCTGCCGTCCATGTTCCGTCTCGACGCGAGCGGGCGGCCGGAGAGCAACCCCGACTACCTGGAGTCCGCGAAGGTCGTCGAGACCGAGCCCAAGCAGGTCGTGCTGTACAAGCTGAACCAGCAGGCCGTCTGGAGCGACGGCCGCGAGATCGGCGCCGCCGACTTCGCCGCCCAGTGGCGGGCGCTGTCCGGCAAGGACTCCGCGTACTGGACCGCGCGCAACGCCGGCTACGACCGCATCGAGCGGATCGAGCGCGGGGCGAACGACCTGGAGGTCAAGGTCACCTTCGCGCGGCCGTACGCCGACTGGCGCTCGCTGTTCTCGCCGCTGTACCCGAAGGACGTCATGGGCACCCCGGACTCCTTCAACGACGGTGCCCGGCGCAAGCTCAAGGTCACCGCCGGGCCCTTCGCCGTGAAGCAGGTCGACCGCAAGGACGACGAGATCACCCTCGCCCGCAATCCGCGCTGGTGGGGCAGTCCGGCCAAGCTGAACGAGATCGTGCTGCGCGCGGTGCCCCGCGACAAGCGGGCCCAGGCGCTGGCCGCCGGGACGCTCGACCTGGCCGAGGTCGACCCCGAGACGGTCCGCCGGATCGGGGCCGCCGCCCGCGCCGGCGGCAAGGGCGCGAGCGCCGCGCGCCAGGGGGCGACGCCCTTGTACGGCCCCGGCAGCGAGGCGACCGCCGCCGAGGCCCTGCGCTCCTGGGCGGTGGCCAAAGGCTCCGACGAGGAGGCGGCCGAGGAGGAGATCAGCGCACGCAAGAAGCAGCGCAAGGCGATCACCAAGTACGACCGTCAGCAGCTGGCCCTGCGGGGCTTCGAGGTCCGTCGCTCGCTGGAGCCCGCGTTCACCCAGCTCGCCCTGAACGGCGCCGACGGTCCGCTCGCCGACGAGCGCGTCCGCCGTGCGGTGGCCCGGGCGCTGGACCGCAAGGAGCTCGCCGGGGCCGTCCTGAAGCCGCTGGGGCTGCCCGCCGAGCCCGTCGGCAGCCACCTGGCGCTGGCCGGGCAGGCAGCCTACGCCGACAACAGCGGCGCGCTGGGCGGCCAGGACACCGCGGAGGCCCAGGCGCTGCTGGCGGACGCCGGGTGGGTGCCCGGTGGCCCGGTGAAGCAGAACAAGGCCGAGAAGGCGGCGGGGGCGGAAGGGAAGAAGGACGCCGACAAGAAGGGAGAGGGGGAGTCGGACGGCGGCGACGACGGCACGTACATCGTCGGCGACGACAAGGCGCCGGCGGAGGCGGACCGGGAGAAGAAGCGGCACGAGCTGAAGCCGGGCGGGGCGCCGGGCGCGTACGCCCCGAAGGGCACCGCCGCCCCGGCGGGCGCCCCGGAGAGGGCGCTGGCCAAGGACGGCAAGGCGCTGACGCTGCGCTTCGTGCTCCCCTCGGGACCCGGCTCGGAGAGCCTGCGCACGGTCGCGGAACGCATCCGGCGCATGCTGGACCGGGTGGGCATCCGCACCGAGCTGTCGAAGGTCGCGGACGAGAGCTACTTCAAGGACCACATCGCCTCCGGCGAGTACGACCTGGCCCTGTACTCCTGGCCCGCCTCCGCCTTCCCCGCCACCGACGCCCGCCCGATCTACGCGAAGCCGGTACCGGCCGCCGACGGCTCCCTGAACGTCGAGCAGAACTACACCCGGGTGGGCACCGACCAGGTGGACCAGCTCTTCGACCAAGCGGTCTCCACGCTGAACGAAGGCGAAACAAAGAGCCTCATCCGCAAGGCGGACTCCCGAATCTGGGCGGCGGCCGGCTCCATCCCGCTCTACCAGCGCCCCCAGCTGACGGCGGCGCGGAAGAACCTCGCGAACGTGGGCGCCTTCGGCTTCCAGACACCGTTCTACGAGGACATGGGCTTCCTGAAGAAGGGCGCCAGGCCCGCCGCGGGCCCGTCGAGGAAGCCGTAACCGCAGGCAGCCGTGCGGCTGGGGACACGGGCCCGGCACAGCCCTCCCCAGCTGCACCGAAACCTCCCGGCGCGCCCCTACGCCCGCGGCCCCGTACCATGGGGTGAGGCCGTGGCATGTCAAGCCCGGCAGGGCCCGCGTAACACAGATGTACGCGCAGGCCGTCCTCACACTCCGGGAGAACGCCGCAATATGGCCACGCGCCACGACATTCGCAACGTCGCCATCGTCGCCCACGTCGACCACGGCAAGACGACCATCGTCGATGCCATGCTCAAGCAGGCCGGCTCCTTCGCCGCGCACGCCGCCGAGTCCCTCGACGACCGCATGATGGACTCGAACGACCTGGAGCGTGAGAAGGGCATCACGATCCTGGCCAAGAACACGGCCGTGAAGTACCACCCGAAGGATGGCGGCGACGTCATCACCATCAACATCATCGACACCCCCGGCCACGCCGACTTCGGCGGTGAGGTCGAGCGCGGCCTGTCGATGGTGGACGCCGTCGTGCTGCTCGTGGACGCCTCCGAGGGCCCGCTGCCGCAGACCCGCTTCGTGCTCCGCAAGGCGCTCCAGCAGCGGCTGCCGGTCATCCTCTGCATCAACAAGACGGACCGTCCCGACTCCCGGATCGACGAGGTCGTCAACGAGACCTACGACCTCTTCCTCGACCTGGACGCCGACGAGGACCAGATCGAGTTCCCGATCGTCTACGCCTGCGGCCGTGACGGCATCGCCTCGCTGACCAAGCCGGAGGACGGCACCGTCCCCGCCGACTCCACCAGCCTGGAGCCGTTCTTCTCCACCATCCTGGAGCACGTCCCGGCCCCGACCTACGACGAGGCCGCCCCGCTGCAGGCCCACGTCACCAACCTGGACGCCGACAACTTCCTCGGCCGTATCGCGCTGCTCCGTGTCGAGCAGGGCGAGCTCAGGAAGGGCCAGACGGTCGCGTGGATCAAGCGTGACGGGACGATCAGCAACGTCCGCATCACCGAGCTGATGATGACCGAGGCGCTCACCCGCAAGCCCGCCGAGGTGGCAGGGCCCGGTGACATCTGCGCCGTCGCCGGTATCGCGGACATCATGATCGGCGAGACCCTCGCCGACCCCGAGAACCCCGTGGCGCTCCCGCTGATCACGGTCGACGAGCCGGCGATCTCCATGACCATCGGCACCAACACCTCCCCGCTGGTCGGCCGCGGCGGCACGGGCAAGGGCGCCGACGCGAAGGCGGCGGTGAAGGACCGCAAGGTCACCGCCCGCCAGGTCAAGGACCGCCTCGACCGCGAGCTGATCGGCAACGTCTCGCTGCGCGTCCTCGACACCGAGCGTCCCGACGCCTGGGAGGTCCAGGGCCGTGGTGAGCTCGCGCTCGCCATCCTGGTCGAGCAGATGCGCCGCGAGGGCTTCGAGCTGACCATCGGCAAGCCCCAGGTCGTCACCAAGGAGGTCGACGGCAAGACGTACGAGCCCGTCGAGCGCATGACGATCGACGTGCCCGAGGAGCACATGGGCGCGGTCACGCAGCTCATGGGTGTCCGCAAGGGCCGGATGGACAACATGTCCAACCACGGCTCCGGCTGGGTGCGCATGGAGTTCGTCGTGCCGTCCCGCGGTCTCATCGGGTTCCGGACCGAGTTCCTGACCCAGACCCGCGGTACGGGTATCGGACACTCCATCCACGAGGGCTTCGAGCCCTGGTTCGGCACGCTCCAGACCCGTAACAACGGCTCCCTGGTCGCCGACCGCGCCGGTGCCGTCACCGCGTTCGCGATGACGAACCTTCAGGAGCGCGGCGTGCTCTTCGTGGACCCGGGCACCGAGGTGTACGAGGGCATGATCGTCGGCGAGAACTCGCGCTCCGACGACATGGACGTCAACATCACCAAGGAGAAGAAGCTCACCAACATGCGGTCGTCCTCGGCCGACTCGTTCGAGGCGATCGTCCCGCCGCGCAAGCTCTCCCTGGAGCAGTCGCTGGAGTTCTGCCGCGACGACGAGTGCGTCGAGGTCACCCCGGAGGCGGTTCGTATCCGCAAGGTGAACCTGGACGCCCGCGAGCGCGCCCGCGCCGCGAGCCGCGCCAAGCACGGCTGACGCCCCTGCCGGCAACGGCACTTGAGCCCGGGTCCCCTCATGGTGAGGAGATCCGGGCTTTTTGCAACCCGTTTTCCGACCCCCGACTGTCCGAAATGCGGAGATCCTCGCCCGATAGCCATGTAACACGTCCGTTTCGCGCCCTTCTCGGGGCGAACACTTTGTCCAGATTTTGGAAGGTCTACGCGGCAGCTGTGACTGAATTGAGATTTAAAGACAGTGGTCGGTACTTGGCACATGGCAGATAGTTAGCCGCGTAGCGCTCGGGTCAATGGGTCTCGCGCTGTGGGGACAGCGCCGACTCACGAGCACCAGGGGGTGTCTGACCCTCCGTCAGGGGTGTCGGAGGAAAGACATGTACCCCCTCCTGTCGGTGAACGCGTTGAGTCACGAGGAGGAACCCATGTGCGGTGTCATGCGCACCAGGTGGGTCATGCCATCCGTTTTCGTCGATCCACGTTCCGCGCGGGGAAGTTGCCGCTGAGGCGACGGTCGGCGGGTTAGATCCGCCGTTCGCCTACGCGCGTCCGGCTGCGGTTTCCCGCACGCCTCGGGGTGCCCCGACGCTTCTTCATGATCCGATCCGCGACCACGCACACCCTGCGCCGGTCGTGGGTTCGGCACACCCACACCTGTGAAACGGACGAACTGTGACAAGTCCCATCGATATCGAGGGCGGCGGGAGTTCGGTCGTCGTCGACGGCGAACCAGAGCCGAAGACGAAGCCCGAGGACGAGCAGCTCATCGGCCGGTCTCCCGGCCAGCTGATGTGGATCCGCTTCAAGCGCGACCGCACCGGAGTGATCTCGGCGTACGTCGTCATCTTCTTCTTCGCGGTCGGACTGCTCGCCCCGCTGATCGCCAAGCTGTACGGCAAGACCCCGTACACGGTGTACGCCGACGAGCGCCCGGAACTTTTCGACAGCGCGGGTGTGCCGGTGCAGCCCAACGGCGGTATCAGCGGGGAGTTCTGGTTCGGCCTCGAACCGGGCAACGGCTACGACGTCTTCATCAAGCTGCTCTACGGCATCCGCAACTCCCTGGGCATCTCGCTCGCGGTGACCCTGGCCACCGTGATCACCGGCATCGTCCTCGGCGTCGCGGCCGGCTACCTCGGCGGCAAGACGGACTACGTGATCAGCCGGGTGATCGACTTCCTGCTGGCCATCCCCTCCCAGCTGTTCTTCATCGCGAGCATGCCGGTCGTGGTCTCCCTGTTCGTCAGCCCCCGGGACGAGACCCCGGTCTACGTCCGGGTCGTCGCGCTGATCTCGGTGATGTGGGTGCTCGGCTGGATGAGCCTCGCGCGCATCCTGCGCGGCACCGCACTGGCCCTGCGCGAACGGGAGTTCATCGAGGCCGCCAAGGTCAGCGGCGCGCCACCGGGCCGCATCATCCGCAAGGAGATCCTGCCCAACGTCGTCACGCCGATCCTGGTGCAGGCCACCTACATGCTGCCGAACTTCGTGACCGCCGAAGCCGGTCTGAGCTTCCTGGGCGTTGGTCTGGTCGAACCGACCCCGGACTGGGGCCAGATGTTCTCCAAGGCGGCGACCGAGCTCGTGATGCAGAACGACATCACCTACATGTTCTTCCCGGGCATCTCGATGATCATCTTCATCGTGGCCTTCAACCTGCTCGGGGACTCGGTCCGGGACGCCTTCGATCCCAAGACGGCCCGCTGACCGAAGCGTTGAGGGGCGTCCTCGCCCGACCTCCGGCCGACGACACACCGGCCGTCGCCGGACAGCACTTCATCGGCACTGGTGAACACAAAGATGGGTGGGAATTGAGTGATGGGTAAGGGTGGACGCCACGCGTACGCCGCGATCTCCCTGCTCGCGGCGGGAGCTCTTGTGCTCACCGGCTGCAGCGAGGGCGGCAGTAAAGGCGCCGGCAATGACAAGGAAGACAAGGAGAACGCCCAACGGCAGCAGGCGGGCATCGAGTTCGGCGACGCCAAGGCCTCGACCGGCCCCGCCCCCGAGGTCCCCGGCGCCAAGCCGGGCGGGTCGATCACCGTGCTCCAGCGCGACAGCTTCGCGCACCTCGACCCCGGCCAGATCTACGTCTCCGACGAGATGGCCCTGTCGCAGCTGATCCACAGAGGTCTCACCGGCTACAAGGCCACCAGCAACGACGGCAAGAAGCACGAGGTCGTCGGCGACCTGGCCACCGACTCCGGTACCACCACGGACGGCGGCAAGACCTGGAAGTTCACGCTGAAGGACGGGATCAAGTGGGCCGACGGCTCCGCGATCACCTCCACCGACGTACGCCACACCTTCGAGCGGCTCTTCGCGCCGTTCATCTCCAACGGCCCGACGTTCATCCAGCAGTGGCTCGCCGACACTCCGGGCGCGGAGTACCGCAACCTGCTCAAGGACGGTCCCTACAAGGGCAAGCACCTGCCGGACACCGTCCTGGAGACGCCGGACGACAAAACGATCCTCTTCAAGTTCAAGTCGGCCAAGCCGGACCTGCCCTACGCACTGGCCATGGCGGGCTACTCGATCGTCTCCCAGAAGAACGACACCAAGGAGAAGTACGACAAGGAGCCGATGACGGCCGGTCCGTACAAGATCCAGGAGTTCAAGTCCGGCAAGTCGATGACGCTGGTGAAGAACACCAACTGGGACGGGAAGACCGACCCGATCCGGCGTCAGTACGTCGACCAGTTCAACTTCCAGTTCAACAAGCAGTACGAGGACTCCACCAAGGCGATCCTCGACGACACCGGCACCAACGCGACCGCGGTCAGCTTCAGCAACCAGGTCGACGCGGGCAACCTGTCCAAGGTGCTCAACGACTCCGCGCTGGACTCCCGCCGGATCTCCGGCTACCAGCCGTACGTGGGCCAGATGAACGTGAACCTGTCCCAGAAGGCGATGCAGGACAAGACGGTCCGCGAGGCCATCGCCTACGCCCTGCCCGTCACGCCGTTCGTGCGTGCCTACGGTGGCACCGACGCGATGGAGGTCGCCGGCGGCCTGATCAGCCCGACCGTCACCGGCTACGACCCGAGCTTCGACCCCTTCGGCAAGAAGAAGAAGCCCGCCGGTGACCCGGCCAAGGCCAAGGCGCTGCTGGAGAAGGCCGGCAAGACGGGCCTGAAGCTGACCTTCGGCTACATCAACACCCCCGAGGGCCAGCAGTACTCCACCGCCATGGCGGCGGGCCTGGAGAAGGCCGGCTTCGACGTCCAGCGCCAGGAGATCCCGGCCGAGACGTACTACGACCAGGTCAGCAAGGTCGACAACAACTTCGACATCTACCACACCGCGTGGGGTGCCGACTGGCCGAGCGCCTCGACCGTCATCCCGCCGCTGTACGACGGCCGCCAGATCCAGGACGGCGCCTCGAACTACTCGCACATCAACGACCCGAAGGTCAACGCGGACATCGACAAGGCGTCCACCATCACCGACCCGGTGAAGGCCGCCGAGGCGTGGAACAAGATCAACGAGTACATCGTCAAGGACGTCGTCTCCAACATCCCGACGGCGTACTACAAGCAGACCCAGATCGCCGGATCCAAGATCGGTGGCCTGGTGTACGACGACGTCATCGGTGGCGTCGACCCGCGCCGGCTGTTCGTGAAGTAACCCCTTCCCGATCGCGGTGCCCGGTGCGCCCCGTCCCCTGACGGGGCGCACCGCGCCGCACGGCCTTCGAGTCCGAAAGCTGCCACTGAGATGCTGCGCTTCCTCTTCCGCCGGATCCTCGGCTCGATCGTGATCCTGATCCTGCTGACCGTCGTCGCCTTCCTGCTCTTCTTCGGCATGCCCCGTGACCCGGCGCTGCTGATGTGCGGCAAGACATGTACGCCCGAGGCACTGGACAACATCCATCGCACGCTCGGCATCGACAAGTCGATCCCCGAGCAGTTCTGGATCTTCATCCAAGGGATCGTCATGGGCCGCGACGACTTCTCCCAGGGGCCCTGCCCCGCCCCCTGTTTCGGCTACTCGTACCACACCAACGAGCCGGTCTGGTCGACGCTGCTGGACCGGCTGCCGCTGACCGTCTCGCTCGCGGTCGGCGCCACCGTGGTGTTCCTCTTCGTCGGGCTCGGCACCGGCATGCTCGCCGCCTGGCGGCGCGGGACACTGGTGGACAAGTCGTTCACGGCGGGCTCCATGGTGCTCAGCTCCATGCAGATCTACTTCCTGGGCCCGCTGGCCATGGCCATCCTGGTGTACCAGACCCATCTCTTCGACGAACCCCGCTACACGGAACTCACCAAGGATCCCGTCGCCTGGTTCACCGGGCTGATCATCCCGTGGGTCGTCCTGTCCACGATCTTCGCCGCCCAGTACACCCGTATGGCGCGCTCGTCGATGATCGAACAGCTCCAGGAGGAACACGTCCGCACCGCCCGCGCCAAGGGCATGAGCAGACGGTACGTCTTCTTCCGGTACGCCTGGCGAGGCTCCCTCATCCCGATCGTCACCATCCTCGGCATCGACCTCTCCTCGCTGCTGGGCGGAGCGATCATCACCGAGTACACCTTCGGACTGCCGGGACTCGGTCATCTCGCGGTGCAGTCGGTGCAGTTCAGCGATCTTCCGCTGCTGCTGGGCGTGATGCTCTTCGCCGCCGCCGTGATCCTGCTGTGCAACATCGTCGTCGACGCCGTGTACGCCGTGATCGACCCGCGCGTGCGGCTGTCCTAGCCGCCCTTAGGAGCACTTTCGTGACCACTTTGACCAAGGAGGCCGGGGCCCCCGTTCCGGCCGGCGCGGGCGCGTTCCTCTCGGTGCGGGACCTGCATGTCAGCTTCCGGACCGAGGACGGCATCGTCCGGGCCGTCGACGGGCTCTCCTTCGACCTCGAACGCGGCCGTACCCTCGGCATCGTCGGGGAGTCGGGCTCCGGGAAGTCCGTCACCAACCTGACCGTTCTCGGCCTGCACAACCCGATGTTCACCACCGTCGAGGGCGAGATCCTGCTGGAGGGTCAGGAGCTGACGACCGCCCGGGATTCGGAGCTGGAGAAGCTGCGCGGCAACAAGGTCGCGATGATCTTCCAGGACCCGCTGACCGCGCTCTCCCCGTACTACACGGTGGGCCGCCAGATCGCCGAGCCGTACATGAAGCACCGGGGAGCCTCCAAGAAGGAGGCCTGGGAGCGGACGGTGGAGATGCTCGGCAAGGTCGGCATCCCCAACCCCAAGGAGCGGGCGAAGGATTACCCGCACCAGTTCTCCGGCGGTATGCGCCAGCGCGCGATGATCGCCATGGCGCTGGTCTGCGACCCGGACCTGCTGATCGCCGACGAGCCGACGACCGCGCTGGACGTGACGGTCCAGGCGCAGATCCTGGATCTGCTGAAGGACCTCCAGCAGGAGTTCGGTTCGGCGATCATCTTCATCACGCACGACCTCGGGGTCATCGCCGACATGGCCGACGACATCATGGTGATGTACGCGGGCAGCGCGATCGAGCGCGGCTCGGCGCGCGAGGTGCTCAGGGCGCCGCAACACCCGTACACCTGGGGCCTGCTGAACTCCATGCCGCGGATCAACTCGGACATCGGCGCGCCGTTGGCGCCCATCCCGGGCTCCCCGCCGTCGCTGCTCAACCCGCCCCCGGGCTGCCGGTTCCATCCGCGCTGCACCTTCCCGGACCGGGTGGGCGGCAACCGCTGCGTGACCGAACGCCCGCTGCTGGGGCCGGACCGGGCCTCCGCCTGTCATCTGACGGCGGACCAGAAGCGGACCATCTTCATCGAAGAGATCAAGCCCCGGCTGGGCTAGGGCCACAGGAGGACACGTCATGACAGAGGACCTCGTCCTCCCCGCACCCCGGCAGGCCGCGACGGCCGGGGAGCCGCTGCTGCAGGTGGAGGGGCTGACCAAGCACTTCCCGGTCAAGGGCGGGTTCCCGATCCGCCGGACCGTCGGCCATGTGCAGGCCGTGGACGGCATCGACCTGACCGTGCACGTCGGCGAGAGCTTCGGCCTGGTGGGGGAGTCGGGCTGCGGCAAGTCGACAACGGGCCGGCTGATCACCCGGCTCCTGGAACCGACCGCCGGCTCGATCTCCTACCGCGGCCAGGACATCACCCACGCCAGCCGCAAGCAGCTCGCCCCGATCAGGTCCGAGATCCAGATGATCTTCCAGGACCCGTACTCGTCGCTCAACCCCCGGCAGACCGTCGGCAAGATCATCGCGGGTCCGATGGAGATCAACGGGATCGAGCCGGACGGCGGCCGCGAGAAGCGGGTCCGCGAACTCCTGGAGATCGTCGGCCTCAACCCCGAGCACTACAACCGCTTCCCGCACGAGTTCTCCGGCGGCCAGCGCCAACGGATCGGTGTGGCACGGGCGTTGGCCCTCCAGCCGAAGCTGATCGTGGCGGACGAGCCGGTCTCCGCGCTGGACGTCTCGATCCAGGCCCAGGTGGTCAACCTGCTCCAGAAGGTGCAGGACGAACTCGGCATCGCGTTCCTGTTCATCGCCCACGACCTCGCCGTCGTACGGCACTTCTCGCAACGCGTCGCGGTCATGTACCTCGGCAAGGTGATCGAGGTCGGCGACCGCGAGTCCATCTACACCCGCCCGCGCCACCCCTACACCCACGCCCTGCTCTCCGCGGTGCCCGAGGTGAACCTGGCGGACGAGGACGCGGCCCCGCGCGAGCGCATCCGCCTGGCCGGCGACGTACCGTCCCCGATCTCCCCGCCCTCCGGCTGCCGCTTCCGCACCCGCTGCTGGAAGGCGCAGGACAAGTGCGCGGCGGAGGAACCCCCGCTGATCCGCCTCTCCGGCAACCACGAGGGCCATCTGACGGCCTGCCACTTCCCGGAGGACCCGACGATCGAGGCACGGGCGGAGGACATCGTCCTCGACCCGGCACTGGCGGCGCTGGAGGAGTCACTGGAGGACAACGAGTAGAAGCGCAGGAAACGGAACAGGGCCCGTGCCGGGGAGGCACGGGCCCTCGTTCCCCTAGGAGCGGACGATCAGGGGCTCGGGTCAATGGGCCGTTGAAAGTCCGTTCCGCGGGCTGCGGCTGACGAAAGGGGTGTGTCAGGCCGCGGCCTCGGGGTCCTTGGCGAGACGGGGCGCGGGCACGGTGGCCTCCGTCTCTGGGTAGTGGCAGGCGGTCAGATGGCCCGGCTTGTTGCCCTCGACCTGGACCAGCGGCGGCGCCTCGGAGGCGCACTTCTCGGTCGCCTTCCAGCAGCGGGTGCGGAAGCGGCAGCCGGACGGCGGGTTGATCGGAGAGGGCACGTCGCCGGTCAGGCGGATGCGCTCGCGGGCGGGCTTGTCGTCCGCCGACGCTTCGGGTACGGCGGACAGCAGGGCACGCGTGTAGGGGTGGCGCGGGTTGCCGTACAGGTCGTCGCGGTCGGCGATCTCGACGATCTTACCCAGGTACATGACCGCGACGCGCTGCGAGAAGTGCCGTACGACGGCCAGGTCGTGGGCGATGAAGACGAACGCGATGCCCAGCTCCCGCTGAACCTTCTGGAGCAGGTTCACGACCTGGGCCTGGATCGAGACGTCGAGCGCGGAGACGGGCTCGTCGGCCACGATCAGCTTCGGTTCCAGGGCGAGCGCACGGGCCACGCCGATGCGCTGGCGCTGACCGCCCGAGAACTCGTGCGGGAAGCGGTTGTAGTGCTCGGGGTTGAGACCGACGATCTCCAGGAGCTCGCGGACCCGCTTCTCGCGGCCGCCCTCCGGGTTGATGTCGTTGATCTCCATCGGACCCGCGATGATCTTGCCGACCGTGTGCCGCGGGTTCAGCGAGGCGTACGGGTCCTGGAAGATCATCTGGATCTCGGAGCGGACCGGCGCGAGCTGCCTGCGGTCCGCGCGGGTGATGTCCTTGCCGCGGTAGGAGATCGTGCCGCTCGTCGGTTCCAGCAGGCGGGTGATCAGCCGACCCGTGGTCGACTTGCCGCAGCCCGACTCGCCGACCAGACCGAGGCTCTCGCCTTCGTGGACCTGGAAGTCCAGGCCGTCGACGGCCTGCACATGGCCGACGGTCCGGCGGATCGGGAACCCGCCCTTGATCGGGAAGTGTTTGGTCAGCCCGGAGACGTCCAGGAGGGGAGTGGTGCTGCTCATGGTGGTGAAATCCCGTCTCTTGTACGTCAGTTGGAGCGACTGCCGGCGAGGTCGGTGAAGAACTCGCGGCGCTGGTCGGCGGTCAGGTGGCAGGCGGAACCGCGTCCGTCGACGATCTCAAGCGCCGGCCGCCCGGACGAGCACAGCCCGCCCTCGACCTTCTCGGTGAAGGCGCACCGCGGGTGGAAGCGGCAGCCCGACGGCGGATTCAGCAGTGACGGCGGCGAGCCCGGGATCGGGTTCAGCGGCACGTCCACCGGACCTTCCAGGCTCGGCATCGATCCCAGCAGGCCCCAGGTGTAGGGGTGCTGCGGGTCGCGCAGCACCTCCTCCTTGGTGCCGCGCTCCACGCACCGGCCGCCGTACATCACCAGCACGTCGTCGGCGATGTCGGCGATCACGCCCAGGTCGTGGGTGATGAAGATGATCGCGGTGCCGAACTCCTTCTGGAGGTCCTTGAGCAGGTCCATGATCTGGGCTTGCACGGTGACGTCCAGAGCGGTGGTCGGCTCGTCGGCGATGAGCAGCTCGGGGTCGCAGACCAGCGCCATGGCGATCATCGCGCGCTGGCGCATACCGCCGGAGAACTGGTGCGGATAGTCGTCCACCCGCACCTCCGGCTGCGGGATACCGACCCGGGTCAGCATCTCGATCGCCCGCGCCCGCGCCTGCTGCTTGGAGCAGCGGGTGTGCTTGCGGTACGTCTCACCGATCTGCTGGCCGATGGTGTGGTACGGCGACAGCGAGGTCAGCGCGTCCTGGAAGATCATCGACATCTTGTTGCCGCGCAGCTTCTCCAGGGTCTTCTCCGGCGCCCCGTTCAGCTCCTGGTCGTCGAGGACGATCGAGCCCTCGACCTGGGTGCTGTCCGGGTTGTGCAGACCCAGGATGGTCAGATTGGTGACCGACTTGCCGGACCCCGACTCACCCACGATGCCCAGCGTCTTGCCGCGTGCGAGGTCGAAGGAGAGACCGTCGACGGCCTTGACGGTGCCGTCCTCGGTCGAGAAGTGCACCTTCAGGTCCTTGATGGACAGGAAGGGCTGCTGTTCGGTGCTCGTCACGGGGACGCTCCAGTAAGGGGTGATGCGGGGTAGCTGGTGGGGGTGGCGGGTCAGGCGAGCCTGATGCGCGGATCGATGAGG
Organism: Streptomyces sp. P17; assembly: GCF_032436805.1. Lineage (NCBI taxonomy): Bacteria > Bacillati > Actinomycetota > Actinomycetes > Kitasatosporales > Streptomycetaceae > Streptomyces > Streptomyces sp. P17. Next base: position 79,143 of record NZ_JAVRBF010000025.1, read on the forward strand.
GCGTAGCAGGCGTCGACGAAGATGTTGGCCACCACCACGAAGGACGCGGTGAGAACCATGACACCGAGCAGCATCGGAAGGTCGTTGGTGAACACGGACTTCACCGCGAGCATGCCGATGCCCTGGAGGCTGAAGGTCTGCTCGGTGATCATCGCGCCGCCGAGCAGGACACCGAGGTCGATGCCGAAGATGGTGACGATCGGTCCCATCGCGCCGCGCCAGGCGAAGCGGAAGAAGACCGTACGGCGGGACAGGCCCTTGGCCCGGGCGGTGCGGACGTAGTCCTCGTTGAGCGTCTCGACCATCTGGGAGCGCGTCATACGGGTGTAGTTCGCGGTGAAGATCAGCGCGAGCACCAGCCAGGGGAGCAGCAGCCCGCTGAACCACGCGCCCGGGTTCTCGGTGAAGGGCGTGTAGCCCGGCTGGTCCAGGATCTGCCACTGGTAGACGAAGAAGTACAGGGCCAGGGTGCCCACGAAGTAGATCTGCATCGACGAGGCGACCAGCGAGGCGCCGGAGGCGAACTTGTCGACGGCCTTGCCCTGGTGGCGCGCGGCCAGCATGCCCATACCGACACCGAAGACGACGAAGACCACGGCGGCCCCCATGCCCAGGGAGAACGTCGTGGGGAAGCGGTCCCATACGGTGGCGAGCACCGGCTCGCGGTTGACGAAGGAGTAGCCCAGGCAGGGCGCTTCGCAGTTGCCGAAGCCCGGGTAGTCGCGGCCCACGAAGATGCCGGCCAGCCAGTCCCAGTACTGCTGCGGCAGCGGGTCGGCGATCCCCATGTTGTGGCGGATCAGCTCAAGCGTCTCCGGCGTGCACAGCTTGCCGCAGGCCATTCGGGCCGGGTCGCGCGGCACCGAGTAGAACAGCATGAACGTGACCGCGCTGATGATCAACAGCGTGATCACGGCGCCGAGGAGCCGGCGCGTGAGGAAGCGAAGCATGGGGAGTGGCTTTCCTGGGAGGGCCGTCGTGCGGATCGGGCCGGGCCGGGGGTGACCGGTGGCCCGGAGGACGAGAGCCGAGGGTGGGGGCGGCTGTTGAGCCGCCCCCACCGCTCAGGTGATGGATCAGGCCTTGACGTACATCTTGTAGAGCATGCAACCGTCGAAGTTCGGGTCCATCTTCACGTTGCCGAGCTTGGAGCCGTGCAGGTAGATGCGCTTCATGTAGACGTCGGGGATGAACGCGCCGGTCTCCGTGACCTGCTTGTCCAGGGCCGCCCACATCTTGTTGGCCTTGTCCTGGTCGACCTCGGCGGTGGCGGCCTTGATGGCGGCGTCCACGGCCGGGTCCTTCAGGTGGGAGTAGTTCTGGCCCTGGTCCTTGACCTGGGTGCTCTCGAACAGCGGCTGGAAGACCGAGTAACCGGTCGGCCAGTCGGAGCTCCAGCCACCCCAGTAGATGTCGAAGCCGTTGTCGAGCTTGCCGACCTGGTCGTACCAGGTGGTGGAGTCGATCGGCTTGGTGACGACGTCGAAGCCGGCCTTCTTCAGGGCCTGCTCGACGACGACCTTGACCTTCGCGTTGGTCGGGTCGTTCTGGTAGGCGTAGACGACCTTGTAACCGGTCTTGCCGGCCTTCTCCAGAACCTTCTTCGCGGCGGCCGGGTCGCCCGCCGGGTTCTTGAGCTTGCCCCAGACGTCCTGCGACTCGTAGCCGGCGACCAGCGGGCTCATGATGCCGGTCGCGTAGTCACCGCGGTTGGCGCCACCCTGAAGCTGACGGATCTGGGCCGTCGGCCAGGCGCGGATGATGGCCTCGCGGACCGGCAGGTCCGTCACGCGGGTGGTGTTGATCCAGTAGACGCTGGTGCCGTTGCTCAGGCCGGAGAAGACCCGGTCCTTGGCCTCGGTGGTCGCCTTGGCGACGCGCTCCACCGGGACGGTGCGCCAGGAGGTGGCGTACTGGTCCTTGCCCGAGTCGGCGAGCAGACGGTCGGCGGCGGTGAGCTGCTCGATACCGAAGGTGAGGTCGAACTGGTCCGGGTAGGCGTTGCGGATCGGGTCCGTCGCCGGGTCCCAGTTCTCGTTGCGGACCAGGACCATCGACTTGTCGGTGACGTGGCTCTTGATCTTGTAAGGGCCGTTGGAGACCGGCTTCTTGTCGTAGTCCTGCTTGGTGTCCTTCTTCACCGGGGTCGGCGCGTAGGAGTGCATCGCGAGGACGTAGTTGAAGTCCGGACGCGCCTCGGAGAGGCGGAAGGTGATGGACTTGCCGCTGGTCTCGATCGACTTCAGGTGCTTGCCCTTGTAGGGGCCAGAGTACGACTTGCGGTAGTCCGTGGAGCCGGTCAGCCACGTCTGGACGTAGAAGGCGCCCTCGGTGATGAAGGTGGCGAAGGCACGCTCGATGCCGTGGCGGACGTCATCGACGGTGACGTCGGAGCCGTCCTCCCACTTGATGCCGTCCTTCAGCGTGAAGGTCCAGGTCTTGCCGCCGTCCTCCATCTTGCCCGTGTCGGTGGCGAGGTCGCCGACGAGGGTCTGCGAGCCGTCGTCGGCGATCTTGTAGCCGGTCAGCGTACGGGAGATGACCATCGCCGCCAGCGAGTTCCAGGCGTAGTAGATGCGCTGCGGGTCGAGGTGCGAGAAGTCGTCGTCGTTCAGAAGGTAGACCGTGCCGCCCTTCTTCGCGCCGGCGACCTCGGGGGCCGGGCCCTTGGAGTCCTCAGCCGTGCCGATCTTGACCACGGTCGCCTGGGCCTTGGCCGCTTCCTGCTTGCCGCCACCGGAGTTGCTGGTGGAGTCACCGCTGCTGCACGCGGTGAGCACGGAGCCCGAAGCCGCGGCCACGCCGGTGGCTATCAGGAAGTTTCTGCGCGAGAAGGACATCGCATCCTGCCTAGGTAAGTGAGTTGATGAGAGAGAGGATCCGGCACCCCGGCACCTTTGCCGTGGTCCTGAAAAGGGCCGGAGTCAGCGCTTGGTCTTCGGGTCGAGCGCGTCGCGTACCGAGTCACCGAGCAGGTTGAACGCCAGTACGAAGATCACCATGGCCATGCCCGGGAAGAGCAGGAAGGTGATGTCGTCCTGGTAGAACTTGGCGGCGTAGCCGATCATGACGCCCCAGTCGGGGGTCGGGTCCTGGAGACCCACGCCGAGGAAGGCGAGGCCGGCCTCCGTGGTCACCATCGCCGGGAGGGTGAGGGTGCCCTGGATGAGGATCGGCGTCCACAGGTTCGGCAGCAGCTCCTTGAAGATGATGCGTGCCGGGGAGGCGCCGGTGACCCTGGCGGCCTCGACGAACTCGCGCTCGCGCAGGGCCAGTACCTGGCCGCGCAGCAGACGCCCGATGGAGGACCAGCCGAACAGGGTGAGCAGGCCGATCAGGCAGGTGACCGTGAGCCAGACCGGGGTGTTCTCGTCGGCCCCGACGAACAGGGCGATCACCACGGGGGTGAAGGCCACGAAGAAGAGCTGGGACGGGAAGGCCAGCAGGATGTCGATGACCCGGCCGAGGAACCAGTCCGTCTTGCCGCCCACGTAGCCGGCGGTCACGCCGATCACCACACCGATGATCACCACCAGCAGCGTGATGGCGGTGGCGATGAGCAGCGAGTTGCGGATCGCGTAGAGCAGGAACGTGAAGACATCGCGGCCGAGCTGGGGGTCGATGCCGAACCAGAACTCGCCGCTCATACCGCCGTTGGGTCCGACGGGGAAGCCGTTGTCCCCCAGCAGGCCGGGCGTGTTGATGCCGTATGTCTCGTACGGATCCTTCCCGTACAGCTTCGATATCAGGGGTGCGCACAGGGCGATCGCAAAGAAGAAGATCACGACAAATGCCGCGATCACGCCCGTGCGGTCCCGCTTGAAGCGACGCCAGGCGAGCTGTCCCGGGGACCTGCTCTCGTTGGCCGCCGGTGCGGGAGAAGTGATCGACTTCTCGACGCTCTCGTCGGTCGCCTCAAGCGGGGCAGCCGCTGATGGAGTTGGGGGGGTCATGGTGCTCCTGGCCCAGGGAGGGTCTGATGACTCCGCAGGGCACTCCCCTACGGGCTACGCCGGACTTTTTCAACGCAATTCATTCAAGGTCAATAAATTCTGGGTTGGCTTGGTTCTCTATTTACCTTCTTTACTCCATCTTGACTGTTCCGTAGCTACGCGGGTAGTGCACCGTGATCGAGTTGTGCCTTGACTTGGACTAACTGGACTATTCGGGCAAGGAGTTCGTTATGCGGACGCCGTAGTGCCGAAATACGTACATCGGAGGGTCCGAATCCAACGGTTCGGCATCGGATGCCGAAGATCCATTGCGCCCCGCATCGAAGATCCATTCAGGAGGGCCCGAATGGGTCTGAGGGACCCCCCGAAAGGTGGGGTGCGTATGCGGATTATGCCTTTTGCCTCGATATTTGCCGGTAACGGATCAGCGCCGCGGCGCTGGAGGCACAGCGCAGTCATGAGGAGGCACTCCATGCGTGGAGTCACGCACGCCAAATGGGCCGCTTGCGCGGCGGCGGTAGCGCTCGCGGCGACGGCCTGCGGAGGCGGCGACGGAGACAGCGGCGGTGACACCAGCGCCGTGCTGAGCTCCTCCTGGGGTGACCCGCAGAACCCCCTGGAGCCCGCCAACACCAATGAGGTGCAGGGCGGCAAGGTCCTCGACATGATCTTCCGCAGCCTGAAGAAGTACGACCCGGAGACGGGCGAGGCCAAGAACATGCTCGCCGAGAGCATCGAGACGACCGACTCGCAGAACTTCACCGTCAAGATCAAGGACTGGACCTTCAGCAACGGCGAGCAGGTCACCGCCAAGTCCTTCGTGGACGCCTGGAACTACGGCGCCAGCCTGAAGAACAACCAGAAGAACGCGTACTTCTTCAGCTACATCGACGGCTACGACAAGGTCCACCCGGAGGACGGCAGCAAGCAGAGCGCCGACACGCTGTCCGGTCTGAAGGTCGTCGACGACAAGACCTTCACCGTCAAGCTCAGCCAGAAGTTCTCCACGTTCCCCGAGACCCTCGGCTACCCGGCCTTCGCCCCGCTCCCGCAGTCGTTCTTCGACGACCACGACGCCTGGCTGAGCAAGCCCGTCGGCAACGGCCCGTACACCATCGACTCCTACGCCAAGGGCTCGCAGATGTCCCTGCGCGCCTGGGACGGCTACCCCGGAAACGACAAGGCGCAGAACGGCGGTGTAGACCTCAAGGTCTACACCGACAACAACACCGCCTACACCGACCTGCTGGCCGGCAACCTCGACCTGGTCGACGACGTCCCCGCCTCCCAGCTCAAGAACGTCCAGGCCGACCTCGGCGACCGCTACCTCAACACCCCCGCCGGCATCATCCAGACCCTCGCCTTCCCCTTCTACGACGACGCCTGGAACAAGCCCGGCATGGAGAAGGTCCGCACGGGCCTGTCCCGGGCCATCAACCGCAAGCAGATCACCGAGACCATCTTCCAGAAGACCCGCACCCCGGCCACCGACTGGACCTCCCCGGTGCTCGGCGAGGACGGCGGCTTCAAGGAAGGACTGTGCGGAGACGCCTGCGAGTACGACGCCGACGCCGCCAAGCAGCTCATCGAGGAGGGCGGCGGGCTCCCCGGCGGCCAGGTCAAGATCACGTACAACGCGGACACCGGCTCGCACAAGGACTGGGTGGACGCCGTCTGCAACTCCATCAACAACGCGCTCGACAACGAGCGCGCCTGCGTCGGCAACCCGGTCGGCACCTTCGCCGACTTCCGCAGCCAGATCACCGACCTGAAGATGAGCGGCCCGTTCCGCGCGGGCTGGCAGATGGACTACCCGCTCATCCAGAACTTCCTCCAGCCGCTCTACTACACCAACGCCTCCTCCAACGACGGCAAGTGGTCCAACAAGGAGTTCGACGACCTCGTCGACCAGGCCAACGCCGAGACCGACACCGCCAAGGCGGTCGAGACCTTCCAGCAGGCCGAGGAGGTCGTCCGGGACAACATGGCCGCCATCCCGCTCTGGTACCAGAACGGCAGCGCCGGCTACTCGGAGCGGCTGACCAACGTGAAGCTCAATCCGTTCAGCGTCCCCGTCTACAACGAGATCAAGGTCGGCTGAGCGCCCATGGGACGGTACGTCGTCCGGCGTCTGCTCCAGATGATCCCGGTCTTCATCGGGGCGACCCTGCTGATCTTCCTCATGGTGAACGTGATGGGCGACCCCATCGCGGGGCTGTGCGGCGACCGGCAGTGCGACCCGGCGACGGCCGCCCAGCTGGAGAAGGAGTTCGGCCTCGACAAGCCGGTGTGGCAGCAATACCTGACCTACATGGGGAACGTCTTCACCGGCGACTTCGGCACCGCGTTCAACGGTCAGGAGGTCACCGAGCTGATGGCGTCGGCGTTCCCGGTGACCATCCGGCTGACGATCGTTGCCATCCTCTTCGAGATCGTCATCGGCATCACGCTGGGCGTGATCACGGGTCTGCGCCGGGGCCGGCCCGTCGACACCGGCGTCCTGCTGGTCACGCTCGTGGTGATCTCCGTGCCGACCTTCGTCACCGGTCTGCTGCTCCAGCTGCTGCTCGGCGTGGAGTGGGGCTGGATCAAGCCGTCGGTCTCCACCGACGCCACCTTCGGCGAGCTGATCGTGCCGGGCCTGGTCCTCGCGTCCGTGTCGTTGGCGTACGTGACCCGCCTGACCCGTACCTCCATCGCGGAGAACAAACGGTCCGACTACGTCCGTACGGCCGTCGCCAAGGGCCTGCCCCGGCACCGGGTGATCACCAAGCATCTGCTGCGCAACTCGCTGATCCCCGTCGTCACCTTCATCGGCACCGACATCGGCGCCCTGATGGGCGGGGCGATCGTCACCGAGCGGATCTTCAACATCCACGGCGTGGGCTACCAGCTCTACCAGGGCATCCTGCGGCAGAACACCCAGACGGTGGTCGGCTTCGTGACCGTCCTCGTCCTGGTCTTCCTGGTCGCCAATCTCCTCGTCGACCTTCTCTACGCCGTACTCGATCCGAGGATCCGCTATGCCTGAACCCCGAGAACCCGAGGGCGCCATCGCCCCGACCGGCATGGGCGGTGCCATGGATCTGGGCGCGAGCGAGGCGGAGGCGCTGGAGCATCCATCAGCCGCCTCCGGCGGACGGACTCCGGGAGGCCCCGAGGGCACCGGCCCTCAGGAGAAGCCGCGCAGTCTCTGGTCCGACGCCTGGCGCGATCTGCGCCGCAACCCCGTCTTCATCATCGCCGGCCTGGTCATCCTCTTCCTGGTCTTCATCTCCCTGTGGCCGGGCGCCATCACCTGGATGAGCCCCCTCAACTGCGACCTGGCCAAGGCCCAGCAGGGCTCCCAGCCCGGACACCCCTTCGGCTTCAACGGCCAGGGCTGCGACGTCTACACCCGTACGGTCTACGGCGCCCGTACGTCCGTCGCCGTCGGCGTCTGCGCCACGCTCGGCGTCGCCCTCCTCGGCAGCGTCCTCGGCGGACTCGCCGGGTTCTTCGGCGGGGCGTCGGACTCGGTGCTGTCCCGGATCACCGACATCTTCTTCGCCATCCCCGTGGTCCTCGGCGGGCTCGTGCTGCTGTCGGTGGTCACCAACAACAGCATCTGGCCGGTGATCGGGTTCATGGTGCTGCTCGGCTGGCCGCAGATCTCCCGCATCGCCAGAGGCTCGGTCATCACCGTCAAGCAGAACGACTACGTCCACGCCGCCCGCGCCCTCGGCGCCTCCAGCTCCCGCATGCTGCTGAGGCACATCCTGCCCAACGCGGTCGCCCCGGTGATCGTCGTGGCGACCATCGCGCTCGGCACCTACATCTCGCTGGAGGCGACCCTGTCCTACCTCGGCGTGGGACTGAAGCCGCCGAGCGTCTCCTGGGGCATCGACATCTCGGCCGCCTCCCCCTACATCCGCAACGCTCCGCACGCCCTGCTGTGGCCCTCGGGCGCCCTGGCGATCACCGTCCTGGCCTTCATCATGCTCGGCGACGCGGTCCGCGACGCCCTCGACCCGAAGCTGAGGTGACGGTGTCATGCCTCGAAAAGTGCGTGCGGTGCCCGGTGGCGGGCCCGTGCCCCGCGCGACAGCCGACCTCGGCTCGTCGCGCGGTCCCGGCGCCCGGACAGGCCCTGTACCGGCGTTCGCCGTCCGCGAGGACATGGTCCGCGACGCCCTCGACCCGAAGCTGAGGTGACGGTGTCATGCCTCGAAAAGTGCGTGCGGTGCCCGACGCCCTCGACCCGAAGCTGAGGTGAGTCGTGCTCCTCGAAGTGCGTGATCTGCACGTGGAGTTCCGGACCAGGGACGGCGTCGCCAAGGCGGTCAACGGCGTCACCTACGGGGTCGACGCGGGCGAGACCCTCGCCGTGCTCGGCGAGTCCGGCTCCGGCAAGTCGGTCACCGCGCAGACCGTCATGGGCATCCTCGACACGCCGCCGGGGCGGATCACCGCGGGCGAGGTCCTCTTCCAGGGCAGGGACCTGCTGAAGCTGAAGGAGGAGGAGCGCCGGAAGATCCGCGGCGCCGAGATGGCGATGATCTTCCAGGACGCGCTGTCCTCCCTGAACCCCGTGCTCAGCGTCGGCGACCAGCTCGGCGAGATGTTCACCGTGCACCGGGGGATGTCCAGGAAGGACGCCCGCGCCAAGGCCGTGGAACTGATGGACCACGTCCGCATCCCCGCCGCCAAGGAGCGGGTCAAGCAGTACCCGCATCAGTTCTCCGGCGGTATGCGCCAGCGCATCATGATCGCGATGGCGCTGGCCCTGGAGCCCGCCCTGATCATCGCCGACGAGCCGACCACCGCCCTGGACGTCACGGTCCAGGCCCAGGTCATGGATCTGCTCGCGGAGTTGCAGCGCGAGTACAACATGGGCCTGATCCTCATCACCCACGACCTCGGCGTGGTCGCGGACGTCGCCGACCGGATCGCCGTGATGTACGCGGGCCGGATCGTGGAGTCGGCCCCCGTGCACGACATCTACAAGGCGCCCGCCCACCCCTACACCCGGGGCCTGCTCGACTCCATCCCGCGCCTTGACCAGAAGGGCCAGGAGCTCTACGCCATCAAGGGCCTGCCGCCGAACCTGATGCACATCCCGCCCGGCTGCGCCTTCCACCCCCGCTGCCCCATGGCCCAGGACGTGTGCCGCACGGACGAGCCCCCGCTGTACGACGTCTCCGAAGTCCGCGGCAGCGCCTGCCACTTCTGGAGGGAGTGCCTGCATGGCTGAGCCGATCCTTCAGGTCAGCGGACTGGTCAAGCACTACCCGCTGACCACCGGCATCCTCTTCAAGAAGCAGGTCGGCGCGGTGAAGGCCGTCGACGGCGTGGACTTCCACCTGGACCAGGGCGAGACCCTCGGCATCGTCGGGGAGTCCGGCTGCGGCAAGTCGACGGTGGCCAAGATGCTGGTCAACCTGGAGCGGCCGACGGCGGGTTCGATCACGTACAAGGGCGAGGACATCACCCAGCTGTCCGGCAAGGCCCTGAAGGCGGTCCGCCGCAACATCCAGATGGTCTTCCAGGACCCCTACACCTCGCTCAACCCCCGGATGACGGTCGGCGACATCATCGGGGAGCCTTACGACATCCACCCCGAGGTGGCCCCGAAGGGCGACCGGCGCCGCAAGGTCCAGGACCTGCTGGACGTCGTCGGCCTCAACCCCGAGTACATCAACCGCTATCCGCACCAGTTCTCCGGCGGCCAGCGCCAACGCATCGGCATCGCACGGGGGTTGGCGCTGCGCCCCGAGGTCATCGTCGCCGACGAGCCGGTCTCGGCCCTGGACGTCTCGGTCCAGGCCCAGGTCATCAACCTGATGGACCGCCTCCAGAACGACTTCGACCTCTCCTACATCTTCATCGCCCACGACCTGTCGATCGTCCGGCACATCTCCGACCGGGTGGGCGTCATGTACCTCGGCCGGATCGTGGAGACCGGCAAGGACACCGAGATCTACGACCATCCGACGCACCCCTACACCCAGGCGCTCCTGTCCGCGGTCCCCGTCCCCGACCCGGAGGCCCGGGAACACCGCGAGCGGATCATCCTGGCCGGCGATGTCCCGTCCCCGACGAACATCCCCTCCGGCTGCCGCTTCCGCACCCGCTGCTGGAAGGCCCAGGAACGCTGCGCCCAGGAGGTCCCGCTCCTCGCGGTCCCACCCCACCTCCGCCATCTGGAGGGCCCCGCGGCACACGACTCGGCCTGCCACTTCGCGGAGGAGAAGCAGGTCGTCCCGACCGAGGAAGCGGAGTAACACAGAGGCAACTCGGCTGACCCGGTTCCGATATACGGACGCGTCAGTCTGAACAACGTACGGCCGTGCGGGTGCCGTAAACGGGCCGGGGCGCGCCATGTCGCCCCGGCCCGTTGCCGTACCTACAGACCCAGGGAACGCTTCAGGAAGTCCACCTGGAGCAGCAGCAGGTTCTCGGCGACCTGTTCCTGGGGCGTCATGTGGGTCACGCCCGACAGGGGCAGGACCTCGTGCGGGCGGCCCGCTGACAGCAGCGCCGAGGACAGGCGGAGGGCGTGCGCGAAGACCACGTTGTCGTCGGCCGTGCCGTGCACGATCATCAGGGGGCGGTGGGAGCCGGCGGGTGAGGACAGGCCCTCGTCCGTCACCAGGGAGCTCTTCGCGTACGACTCCGGGTGCGCGGCCGGGTCGCCCAGATACCGCTCCGTGTAGTGGGTGTCGTACAGCCGCCAGTCCGTGACCGGAGCGCCCGCGATGCCGGCGTGGAAGACGTCCGGGCGGCGCAGCACCGCGAGCCCCGCCAGCCAGCCGCCGAAGGACCAGCCGCGGATCGCGACCCGGTTCAGGTCGAGCGGGTGGGTCTTGGCGAGGTCCTGGAGGGCGTCGATCTGGTCGTCGAGCGCGACGGTCAGGTCGTGGTGGATCTCCTTCTCCCATGCGGGCGAGCGGCCCGGGGTACCCCGGCCGTCCGCGACGATCACCGCGAACCCCTGGTCGGCGAACCACTGCGAGGTGAGGAACGCGTTGTGCGCGGCGACCACCCGCGGGCCGTGCGGGCCGCCGTAGGGGTCCAGCAGCACCGGCAGGGAGGTGTCACCGCGGTAGTCCGTTGGCATAAGCACGGCGCACGGGACACGGCGTGCGCCCCCCGGAGTGAGTGTCACGCGCGGGGACAGACCGGGATCGTCGGCGTACGAGGGGACGGTCGCCGTCTGCTTCCCGTCCCGGAGGACCCGCACCCGCGCCCCCGGCCGGTCCAGTGACGCGGACACCAATACGGTCACGCCTCCGGCGCGTACCGCCGAGTGCACGCCGGGCTCCTGAGAGACCCGCTCCACCCCGAGCTCGTTCACCCGATAAACATGCACCTCGCCGATCTCCGGCTCCGCCGCGCTCTCCCCGGCGGACGCCGAGACCAGCACGTCGTCGTCCGAGACGTCCAGCACCGCACGGACGTGCAACTGCGCTCCCGTCAGCGGGCGTTCACCCACCGCGAGCACCCGCGCGCCGCCCTCGTCGGCGATGCGCACCAGCTGCCCGGAGGGGCTCCAGCACGGCACCCCAGGGAAAAGTTCCAGCCAAATGGGATCTTCGTCCGCGTGCACCATCCGGGTCGCCCCCGACTCCGGGTCCACGGCCAGGAAGAGCTGGCTGCGCTGGTCGCGCGCCTGGACGAGCAGCAGCGGCGCGCCCGCCGCTGACCAGTGCACATGCGCCAGATACGGATAGCGGGCCCGGTCCCACATCACCTCCGTGCGCCCCCCGTCGAGGGTGACGACGAACAGCCGTACGTCCGCGTTGGGGGTGCCCGCCGCCGGATACGCCACCCGCTGCGGCTCACGCTCCGGATGGGCCGGATCGGAGATCCACCACCGGCTCACCGGCGCGTCGTCGACCCGCGCCACCAGCAGCCGGTCCGACTCGGGACCCCACCAAAAGCCCCGCGAACGCCCCATCTCCTCGGCCGCGATGAACTCCGCCAGACCGTAGGAGACCTGCTCCGACTCCCCTTCGGCCAGGGTCCGTTCCCCCTCTCCCTCGGCACCTACGACACGCAGGGCGCCCTGGGCGACGTAGGCGACATGGCGGCCGTCGGGGGAGGGGCGCGGGTCGATCACCGGTCCCCGGACGGGGAGTTCGCGTGCCGTCCCGGCCCGTAGCTCGGCCACGAAAAGGCGGCCTGACAAGGCGAAAGACGCCAACTCCAGGGCCTCGTCGGTGGCGTAGCCGACGATGCCGGCACCGCCTTCGCGGCTGCGCTCGCGCCGGGCCCGCTCCTGCGGGGAGAGGTGCTCCTCGCCGCCGCCGAGGAGGGCGCGCGGATCCGCCGCCACGCGCTCCCCGCCGTCCCCGGGGTCGAGCACCCACAGCGCGTTCGCCCGGTCCGTACCGGAGGAGGAGCGCAGGAAAGCGACCCGCGAACCGTCGGGCGCCACGGTGAACGCGCGCGGCGCGCCGAGCGTGAACCGCTGGGTGCGCGCGTGCCGTCGGGGGAAGGAATCAGACCTCATCGTCATGCCCCGACCATATTGGCCATGCGCCCCCTTGTGCGGCCGTGCGCCATCCGATGCGCGCGTACGGATAGTTATGATCACTAGCGCATAGTGGGTATGAACCCGCTGGCTGCCTTATGGATTTATCTGCCCCCTAAGTCCGACCCCCCGCGCTCTTGGGATCTTTGGAGGTGAGCCGCCGTGGCACTCTCGATTTCGGCGGTGGTGCTGCTGGCGATCATCGTCTTCTTGCTGATCAAGAAGTCGGGACTGAAGGGCGGGCATGCGGTCGTCTGCATCCTCCTCGGGTTCTACCTCGCCTCCTCGACCATGGCGCCCACGATCAGCGATCTGACCACGAGCGTGGCCAGCATGATCGGCAGCATCAAGTTCTGAGGTCGCGTCTAGGGTGTGCCCATGACGGAACTGCCCGCCCGGCGTCTGCTGCTCGTGCACGCGCACCCGGACGACGAGTCGATCAACAACGGCGCGACCATGGCCGCGTACGCCGCCGACGGTGCCCACGTGACCCTGGTCACCTGCACGCTCGGTGAGCGGGGCGAGGTCATCCCGCCCGGCCTCGCCCATCTGTCCGGCACCGACCTCGGCGAGTACCGCCTCGGCGAGCTCACCGCCGCCATGCGCGAGCTCGGCGTCGACGACTTCCGTCTGCTCGGCGGCACCGGCCGCTACCGCGACTCCGGGATGATGGGCCTGCCCGACAACGACGACCCCGACTGCTTCTGGCAGGCCGACGTCGACGAGGCCGCCGGTCATCTGCTCGATGTGATCCGCGAGGTACGCCCCCAGGTCCTGATCACCTACGACGAGAACGGCGGCTACGGCCACCCCGACCACATCCAGGCCCACCGCGTCGCCATGCGCGCCGCCGAACTCGCCGCCGACGCGGGCTGCCCCATCGCCAAGGTCTACTGGAACCGGGTCCCGCGCACCGTGGGCGAGCAGGCCTTCGCCCGACTCCTGGACGCCCTCCCGGAGCTGCCGTTCACCAAGACGGCCACCCTCGACGACGTCCCCGGAGTGGTCGGCGACGAGCGGATCACCACCGTGGTCGACGGCACCGCGCACACCGCCGCCAAGACCGACGCGATGGCCGCGCACGCCACCCAGATCGAGGTGTCCGGCGAGTACTTCGTCCTCTCCAACGAGCTCGCCCAGCCCGTCTTCACGACGGAGTACTACGAGTTGGTGCGCGGCGAGAAGGCCGGAGTGCCGGAGACCGACCTGTTCGCGGGGATCGAGGACGCGTGATGAAGAACGACCAGACCTCCATGCTCGCCCAGCCCCCGGGGCTGCCCTCCGTTGCCCGGTTCGCCCTCCTGTTCGGCCTCTTCGTGCTCGGCGCGGTCGTCGCGGCCGCCGGTGCGCTGATCCAGGGCGCCTGGTTCCCGGGCGGGCTGCTGCTCGCGCTCGCGGGTGAGGTCGGGCTGTGTCTCGGCGGCGCGCTGATCGCCCGCGGCCGGGGCGGGGCCGTCGCGCCGGCCGCCGGCTGGATGCTCGCCGTCATCCTGCTCACCGCCAGCCGGCCGGAGGGCGACTTCGTCTTCGCCTCGGACGGCGGCTCCTATGTCTTCCTGCTCGGCGGGATGGCCGCGGCTGTGATGTGCGCCACCCTCGCACCGACGCGGCAACCGGACGGTGACGGCGTCCGACTTGGCAAGTGACGTACTGCTTCTCCGCGCCGCGCACGTGCGAGTCCCGTGTGGGTTTCCCCGGCGGTCGTGGGATACGGGCCAGAAGTGGCCAGTATGGTGGTGCGCGCCGCCGAGCCGCCCGGAGCAGTGAGGTCGAGTCGGGCGGCGGAGCCAACCGGGAGAACCTGCCTTGAGTCGTGAAACTGACAGTCCGTCCTCCGGGCCCAACGGGCGCGGCGGAGCCGCTTACCCCTCGGGCACGCCGCCTTACGGGACGCCTGCGGTTCCCGACGGCGGTCCGGATGCGGGCCGTTCGGCCGCGCGGCCGGAGGAACGCAAGACCGAGACCACGCTGACGACCCGGATCCGGATCAATATCCCCGGGTCGCGGCCCATTCCGCCGGTCGTCGTGCGCAAGCCCGTCGGGGACACCGAGAGTGCCGGCCCCGAGGCGCCGGAACCGAGCGCCCCCGCGCCCACGCCCGAGCCGCCCGCCGAGCCCGCGGCTCCGGCCGACGAGAAGCCGACGAGCGAGTGGTTCGCACCGCGCAAGTCCGCTGCCCCGAAGGCCGGTCCGGGCGGCGGCCACAGCAACGGCGCCGGAGCGCCCGGGGGTTCGGCACCTTCGGGTGCGGCCCCTTCGGGCCCGGCGCCCTCGGGTCCGCGTCCCGGCGGTGTCGTCGGCTCCATGAACATGCAGGGCGGGTCCCGCCCCGGCGCGACCAACGGGTCGGGGATGCCGGGCGGCGCGACCGGCGGACCCGTGGCGCCCGGACACGGCGGCGGCACCGGCTCCTTCGACGTCACCGAGGCGCTGGCCTCGGGCCCGCTCGGCGGCGGCCCCCGCCCCGGCGACGAACCGCGCCGCGACGACCTGCCGTACTTCTCCGAGAACGGCCACGGCACGCACGAGGGCCAGAACGGCTACGGCGGTCAGGGCATCCCCGGCGGCCAGGGCGGTCCCGCGGGCCCGGGCGGCCCGAGCGGGTTCAACGGCCCGGGCGGACCCGGCGTCCCGGGCGGCCGGGGCGGACAGCAGGGCCCCGCAGGCCCGACGACCGGTCCGGTGACCGGGGACGGTCCGATGGTCCCGCCGGTGGGCGGCGGCCAGGGTGAGCCGGGTGGCTTCGGCGGCCCTGGCGCCCCGAGCGGCTACAACGGCCCGGGCGGAGCCGGCGGCTTCAGCGGCCCCGGCGGCCCCGCCCCGATGGGCGCCCCCGGCATGCACGCCCCCGGCGGCGGTCTGAGCGACGACACCGCGATCCTCACCCCGCAGAAGCCGGCCCCCGAGCCCGGCACCCCCGGCTACGGCAACCCCGCCGACAACGTCTCCGGGCACACCGTCACCAGCGGCATCCCCGTGGTGCCGCCCGGCGCCCAGAACGCCCCGTTCGGGCCGGGCGCGCACACCGACGGACCGCTGCCGCACACGCCCCCGAAGCTGCCCGAGCCCGTCGCCCAGAACGTGCCCTCGGCGCCCGCGCCCAAGAAGAAGGGCCGCGGCAAGCTGGGCCTGCTCACCGGTGGCGTGATCGTCCTCGCCGGCGGTGTATACGGCGCGGGCCTGCTGATGAACCACTCCGACGTGCCCAAGGGCACCACCGTGCTCGGCGTCGACATCGGCGGCGGCACCCGTGACGACGCGGTCAAGAAGCTCGACGACGCCTTCGACGACCGTGTGAACAAGGAGCTGAAGCTCACGGTGGGCGGCAAGCCCGTCACGCTCAAGCCGGACCAGGCGGGGCTCCAGTTCGACGCCGCGGCCACCGTCAGCGAGGCCGCGCAGAGCGACTACAACCCGGTCTCCGTGGTCGGCTCGCTCTTCGGCCAGGAGCGCGTGGTCGAGCCGGTCATGCCGGTCGACGAGGAGAAGCTGCAGGCCGCGCTGGAGAACGCCGCCGGCGGCTCCGGCTCGGTGACCGACGGCACGATCACGTTCCAGTCGGGCAAGGCCGTCGCCGTGTACGGCAAGGCGGGCCAGGGCATCGACGTCGCCAGGTCGACCGACGCGGTCGAGGAGGCGTACCGGACCCAGGTGGAGACCGGCACGGCCGCCGCGGTGCCGGTGGCGACGACGGCCAAGGAGCCGACGGTCACCAACGCCGAGGTCGACCGGATGATGAAGGAGTTCGCGCAGCCCGCGATGTCGGCCAACGTCATCGTGCGCACGGACGCCACCCGCTTCATCGAGTTCAGCCCGGAGAACTCCCTGTGGAAGTTCCTCAGGGTGAAGGCCGTGGACGGCAAGCTCGTCGACAGCCCCGACCTGAACGCGCTCAAGGAGCTCTACGGCCAGACCTTCGACGGCGTGCTGATCACCCGGGGCACCGGCAAGAAGACGGCCGTCACGCCCCAGGACGTCTACGTCGCCCTGCGCCAGGCCCTGCTCAGCAAGTCCGACCGGGACGTCACCATCGAGACGAACCCGAGCTGACGCACCCGGAGCCCTGGCGGCGGCCCAGGCGCACGACGTGGACGCGGCCACGCCATCAGTTCAGCATGGCCCGCGCGGCGTGCGCCTGCTGCTTGATGCGGGCCGAGGCACCCGGATCCACCGCCCCGACCACCTCCGCGTACGCCTCCAGCTCCACCGCCCCCTCGACGAAGTCCCCGCGCTGCACCAGCAACTGAGCCCGCTCGTACCGCAGCCGAGCCGGATGCGAAGGCAGCAGCAGCGCCAGCTCGACCGCCCACAGCGCCACATCGGACCGCTCGGGCCGGGCCGCGGCCCAGGCCCGGACGTTGTTGAGGATCCGCGAGACCACCTCAAGGGGCGCCGCGGGCACCAGCATCGACGGATGCAGGGCCGTCCCCGTGGCCCCCGCCACCAGCAACTCCGCGTCCGCCCCGCTCAGCGTCCTGCCCCCGTTGAACGGATCGGCGAGCACCTGCTCGTCCGGCTCCCCGAACCCCACGACGAAATGCCCCGGAAGAGCCAGCCCGTACACCGGCGCCCCGGCCCTGCGAGCCACCTCCATCCACACCACCGACAGCAGGATCGGCAGCCCGCGCCTGTGCCGCAGCACCTCGTGCAGCAGCGAGGACTCCAGCCGCTGATAGTCGCCGGGCGCGCCCCGGAAGCCGAGCCGGTCGCCGAGCAGCTCCCGCAGGGACACGGCCCAGGAGCGCGGCCCGCCGGGCCGGAACGGCAGCTGCCCGGCCAGCCGGTCCAGCTCCACCTGGGCGGCGTCCATGCCCGCCTCGTCCAGCGTGCCGTCCGCCTCGGCGCCCACCAGCAGGCACAGCGTCGACAGATCGGGCCGCTCGCAGCGGGCCTCCTCGGCGAACCGGCGGCGCAGTTCGGCCGAGCGTTCGGGAGGCGGGGGGTAGGGGGGAGGCATAGCAGGCTCGTGCCCTCTCGCGGCGATCGGTTACCGGCCGGAGCCGGAGTTCCCCGGCTCGCGGTAGTGGTGGTAGGCGTGATGCGCCGAGAAGCCCATCCCGGCGTACAGCGCCCGGGCCCCCGCGTTGTCCGTCTCGACCTGGAGCCAGGCCGCCGACGCCCCCTCGTCCAGCGCCCGCCCGGCCAGCGCGGCCATCACGGCGGAGGCAAGCCCCCGTCGCCGTAGCGCCGGATCGACCTCGACGGCGGCGAAGCCCGCCCAGCGCCCGTCGACGACACACCGTCCGATGGCCGCGGGGGCCTGATCGCCGGGCACGGTCGCGAACCATACGGAGGGCCCGCTGCCCAGCACCTTCAAGGCGACCTCGCTGAGCCCCTTGCGCTGGTAGCGCGTCAGCCACGCCTCGTCCGCCTCCCGGGACAGCACGACCTCGGCCGGCTCCTCCCGGTCGGCGAGCGGCGCCAGAGCCCCGGTCCACAGCTCGGCGGTCACCTCACGCGTCCAGCCCCGCCGCTCCAGCTCCGCGCACAGCAGCTCCTGCGTGCCCTCGGCACCGGTCGCGGTCTGCACATAGGCGGGCAGCCCGCGCTCGCCGTACCACCGCCGTACGACGGACAGGGCGTCGTCGAGCGGCAGGCCCGGGTCGCCCAGCGGGAGCACGGAGTTGGCGCGGCGGGTGAACCCGGCGGCGGCCCGCAGCTCCCACTCGCCGAGCCGTTCGCTCTCCACCGGCCGCCACGCGCGCGTGGAGACGTGCGCCAGTTCCTCGTACGAGGCGGCGGGCCCGCGTCGGCGGGCCGGAGCACTCGGCACCACCTTGCCCGCCACCAGCGACGATTCCGGGATGCGGACGGTTTCGCCACTCCTCCGTGTGATCAGCAGCACACCGTCGTCCCATGATGCGAGAACACCCACCGTGTCGGTGAACTTCTCACCCGCGCGCGCAGGATCGTTCAGGCATCGCACGGAGACCCGTTTACCCACGTCAGCAGCGGTGATACGGACCTCAAGGCGCCCGTGTGCCGAGATTTCCACAGGTCAGTTCACCCCTCCTGTTCGGATCATGCCCAAGAACGGAGATACTAGGGGCGGGCATCGACGACGCCGCGCTCCCGCGCGCCAGGCGGCGGAGCCTGTGGAGGCCCGCCAGCGCCCTATCGAGGAGGAACGACAGCGTGACCTACGTCATCGCGCAGCCTTGTGTCGACGTCAAGGACAAGGCGTGCATCGAGGAGTGCCCGGTCGACTGCATCTACGAGGGCTCCCGGTCCTTGTACATCCACCCGGACGAATGCGTCGACTGTGGGGCCTGTGAGCCGGTCTGCCCGGTCGAGGCGATCTTCTACGAGGACGACACTCCGGAGGAGTGGAAGGACTACTACAAGGCGAACGTCGAGTTCTTCGACGAACTCGGCTCCCCTGGCGGCGCCAGCAAGCTGGGTCTGATCGAGCGGGACCACCCCTTCATCGCCGCGCTGCCGCCGCAGAACGGCTGAGAGCGGCCCGCATCACCGCGCCGCCTCGGTCCCGCACGGCCTGATCGCCCTCGATCGCCTGCGGGACCGAGGCGTTTGCCGTACGGACGAGAAAGTGAGCCAGATCCCCGTGTCCGCAGTCTCCGACCGTCTCCCCACCTTTCCCTGGGACAAGCTGGCGCCGTACAAGGCGACGGCCGCGGCGCACCCCGGCGGCATCGTCGACCTGTCCGTCGGCACCCCGGTCGACCCGGTCCCCGAGCTGATCCAGAAAGCGCTGATCGCGGCGGCCGACTCGCCGGGCTATCCGACCGTCTGGGGCACGCCGGAGCTGCGTGACGCGATCACCGGCTGGGTGGAGCGCCGGCTGGGCGCCCGCGAGGTGACCCACCGGCACATCCTGCCGATCGTCGGCTCCAAGGAACTCGTCGCCTGGCTCCCCACCCAGCTGGGCCTCGGCCCTGGCGACCGCGTCGCCCACCCGCGCCTGGCCTACCCGACCTACGAGGTCGGCGCCCGCCTGGCCCGCGCCGAGTACGAGGTCTACGACGACCCGACCGCGCTGGACCCCGAGGACCTGAAGCTCCTGTGGCTCAACTCCCCGTCCAACCCGACGGGCAAGGTCCTGTCGAAGGAAGAGCTGACCCGGATCGTCGCCTGGGCCCGGTCGCACGGCGTCCTGCTCTTCTCCGACGAGTGCTATCTGGAGCTGGGCTGGGAGGCGGATCCGGTCTCGGTGCTGCACCCGGACGTGAACGGCGGTTCGTACGAGGGCATCGTGGCCGTCCACTCGCTCTCCAAGCGCTCGAACCTGGCGGGCTACCGGGCGGCCTTCCTGGCCGGTGACCCGGAGGTCCTCGCGCCGCTCCTGGAGATCCGCAAGCACGGCGGCATGATGACCTCGGCGCCGACCCAGGCGGCCGTGATCGCGGCCCTGGGCGACGACGAGCACGTCCGCGTCCAGCGCGAGCGCTACGCCGCCCGCCGTGCGGCGCTCCGGGCGGCCCTCGTGAACCACGGCTTCCGCATCGAGCACAGCGAGGCCAGCCTCTACCTGTGGGTCACACGGGGAGAGTCCTGCTGGGACACGGTGGCCCACTTGGCCGACCTCGGCATCCTGGTGGCGCCGGGTGACTTCTACGGCGAGGCGGGCGCGACATACGTACGCGTGGCGTTCACGGCGACGGACGAGAGGGTCCGGGAGGCCGTGAAGCGGCTCGGCTGAGCACGACGCAATGACGACGGGACCCGGGGAGCCTCACAGCTCCCCGGGTCCCGTCGTCGGTCGGGGTCAGGCGCTCAGCCGCCCAGCGGGAGGCTCGTGACCGGCAGGGAGTCCGCCGCGGGCAGGCCCCCGCCCTTGGTCAGGGAGTCGGTCGGCAGGCCGCCCTTCGTCGCGGTGGACGTGGTGTCACCGAGGATGTCCCCGGCCGAACCGGCCGCGTCACCCGCGGTCCGCTGCGCGGCCGGGGCCGCCTTCTTGACGGCCTTGCCGCTGGTCTTGCCCGCGGCCGGCACCGACTTCTTGACCGCCTTGCTGCCGGTTTCGCCCGCGAGCCCGGTGACGTTCTGCGCCGCACCGTCGACCGTGTTGCCGACACTCGCCCCGTCCAGGGCGGTCAGACCGCCGAGGTTCGGGGTGGCGGGCAGTTCGGGGGCCGCGCTGGCGGAGCCGGCCGCACCGACCCCGGCGGCCGCTCCCGCAGCGACGAGCAGCGCGGCACGGGCGATCCGGCGGGTCAGGGGGAGGGTCATGATGCTCCTTCGACGGGTCTGTCTGGTGAGAACGGTGATGTCGTCGACCGGACTTGATCTCCGGCCTCGGACGCAGTGACTACCGCTCGAAGTCCGCGAAGGTTGCGGCGGAGTAACGTAAAGACTTGGTAATGCGTCGCATTATCGGCTGTGGATAAAAACGGGCAAAGAGTCCGTGGTCCGAAAGTCTGCCGAATCCTTACAGCCCTTTGTTTTCAAGGGTTTTGCAGGATTCGGGGATACCTGCGCCAAAACCCCCGCGCCTCATGAACCCCCGTGCCGTGCGGTAACCCGCGCGGATGACCCCCCGCACTACCGTGCGGTCACGATACGGACCGACCCCGTGCCCTTCTCGGCTCCCGCGGCGCCCTCGGACTCGACCGCGCGCCACTGGCTGTCGGTGTTCCCGGCGGTCCACTCCCGCCCGGCGTACGTCACGCGCTCGATGCGCAGGGCGGAGGCGTTGGCCACGGCCCAGTGCGCGAGCTGCCAGCCCTCGGCGTTCTCGGTCACGGGCAGCGTGAGGGTCCGCCCGCCGCTCTCGGCGGCCGTGGGCGCGGATTCCTTGTCGCCGACCACGGCGCCGGCGGGCTCCAGCACATCCTGGCCGAAGTCCCGCGCGAGCGCGGTCCGCACCGGGTCGGTCCCCGCCACCCGGGTCGTGTCCGGGCGCCCCTCACAGGTCAGCGTGGCGGCGGAGCGGCCGGTGAGGGCGGCGGCGAGCAGCGTGGCGTCCGGCTCGTGCTTGGCGTACGCGTCCGGGAAACCGCTGCGCTGGACGCGCTGCGCGGCGACGGTGAGCGGCAGCTTCGTGTAGTCGTCCACCTTCACCAGGTGGTCGTAGAAGATCCCCGCCGAGTAGGTCGGGTCCATGATCTGTTTCTCGGTGCCCCAGCCCTGCGAGGGGCGCTGCTGGAACAGGCCGAGCGAGTCCCGGTCGCCGTGGTCGATATTGCGCAGCGCCGACTCCTGGAGCGCGGTGGCGAGCGCTATGGCCACGGCCCGCTCGGGCAGATCGCGCCCGGTGCCCACGGCGGCGATCGTCGCCGCGTTCACCGCCTGCTCCGGCGTGAACTCGTAACTCGCGCCGTCCTCGTCGGCCGAGACGACCTTGCAGCCCGGCGCTCCCGCGCCCCCGGTGACGTACTGGACGACGAGATAACCCGCTACGGCGAGCAGGACCACGAAGGCCGCCCCGAAACGGAAGAGGCGGCCACGGCGTCTGGAAGTGGGGGACGGCTCTGGCACGCGTACAAGGTACTGGAGAGTAGAGCGGTCCCCGAGATCGGTGTGCAAAGTGACCGGAAGGCCGGGGCGCTAGGGTCGAGGGCATGCCCGAGACCCCGCTTGACCTCACGCTGGACGCCGCGCGGCTGACCGCGCAGCTCGTCGACTTCCCCTCCGAGAGCGGCACCGAGAAGCCCCTCGCGGACGCGATCGAGACCGCCCTGCGTGCCCTGCCGCACCTGACGGTCGACCGGTACGGCAACAACGTCGTGGCACGCACGGACCTCGGCCGCCCCGAGCGCGTGATCCTCGCCGGCCACATCGACACCGTCCCGGTCGCGGACAACGTCCCCTCCCGGCTGGACGACGACGGCATCCTCTGGGGCTGCGGCACCTGCGACATGAAGTCCGGGGTGGCGGTACAACTGCGCATCGCGGCGACGGTCCCCGCCCCCAACCGCGACCTCACCTTCGTCTTCTACGACAACGAAGAGGTCGCCGCACACCTCAACGGCCTGCGCCATGTGGCCGAGGCACACCCCGAGTGGCTGGTCGGCGACTTCGCGGTGCTGCTGGAGCCGTCCGACGGCCAGGTGGAGGGCGGCTGCCAGGGCACCCTGCGAGTGCTGCTGAGGACGAAGGGCGAGCGGGCGCACTCGGCGCGCGGCTGGATGGGCTCCAACGCGATCCACGCCGCCGCCCCGATCCTGGCCCGCCTGGCCTCGTACGAGCCCCGCCGGCCGGTGATCGACGGTCTGGAGTACCGGGAAGGCCTGAACGCGGTGGGCATCTCGGCCGGGGTGGCGGGCAACGTCATTCCCGACGAGTGCGTGGTCACGGTCAATTTCCGCTACGCCCCCGACCGCACGGAGGAGGAGGCGCTGGCCCACGTCCACGAGGTGTTCGCGGACTGTGGGGTGGCGGAGTTCATGGTGGACGACCACAGCCCCGGGGCGCTGCCGGGCCTGTCCCATCCGGCGGCGGCCGCCTTCATCGAGGCGGTGGGCGGGACGCCGCTGCCGAAGTACGGCTGGACGGACGTCTCCCGTTTCTCCGCCCTCGGCATTCCGGCGGTCAACTACGGTCCCGGGAACCCGCACCTGGCGCACAAGCGGGACGAGCGGGTGGAGACGGCGAAGATCCTCGCGGGCGAGGAACGCCTGCGGACGTGGCTGACGGCGTGATCACCTGCGGGATCGGGGGATGCCGGACATGCCGATGTCCCCCGTCCGTAACCCACGTAGATCTACGCTGAGGTGGAAACACCGCAAGCGGAGGGAGCGCACATGGCTACCGGGAACCCTTTGGGCAAGAAGCAGCCGCCTGAGGAGCAGCGCCTGGGACCGGTCCTCCGACGGCGGGGCCAGGTCACCGCGAGCACGACGGACCAGCGGCTGCTGGACGCGGGCGGACCCTCGGACTGGGTCCACACGGACCCGTGGCGGGTCCTGCGCATCCAGTCGGAATTCATCGAGGGCTTCGGCACGCTGGCCGAGCTCCCGCCCGCGATCAGTGTGTTCGGCTCGGCACGGACGCCGGTGGGCTCGGCGGAGTACGACGCGGGCGTGCGGCTGGGCAGGGGCCTGGTCGAGGCGGGCTTCGCGGTGATCACCGGCGGCGGCCCTGGGGCCATGGAGGCGGCCAACAAGGGCGCCTGCGAGGCGAACGGCATCTCGGTCGGGCTCGGCATCGAGCTCCCCTTCGAGCAGGGGCTGAACCCTTACGTCGATATCGGCCTGAACTTCCGGTACTTCTTCGTAAGGAAGATGATGTTCGTCAAGTACGCACAAGGGTTCGTCGTACTTCCCGGCGGCCTCGGCACGCTGGACGAACTGTTCGAGGCACTCACCCTGGTCCAGACCCAGAAGGTCACCCGCTTCCCGATCGTCCTCTTCGGCACCGAGTACTGGGGCGGCCTGATCGACTGGCTCCGCAACACGCTGGTGGCCCAGGGCAAGGCGTCGGAGAAGGACCTGCTGCTCTTCCATGTCACGGATGACGTGGAGGAGGCGGTGGCGCTGGTGTCGAAGGAGGCGGGCCGCTAGGGGGTGTTTTGAAAGTCCCGCACAGCACCCACGGCGCCCGGCACGCACCCTCGCCGCACCGGCCAAAGACCCAAGTACGTCCAGTACGAGGGCCTTCGTCCGGCACGCCGAGGGCACGCACCGAACACAGCGGGCACCGCACAGGACTTTCAAAACACCCCCTAGCGCGTTCTTCAGCCCGTCCGGCGTTTGAGGACGAGGCCCTTTCAGGGCCGAAGCGGGGGTCTGGGGGCGGCAGCCCCCAGGGGACGGTGGGGTCCCCCCTCTGGGGGAGGGCAGGGGCGGCTGGGGCCGAAAAGGCCCTACGCCAGCCCCCGCCGCGCCACCGCCGGAGGACGATGGCCCGCGATCGACGCCACCATGTCCACCACCTGCCGTGTCTCAGCGACCTCATGGACCCGGTACACCTGCGCCCCCAGCCACGCCGACACCGCCGTCGTCGCCAGCGTCCCCACCACCCGTTCCTTCACCGGCTTGTCCAGCGTCTCCCCGACGAAGTCCTTGTTGGACAGCGACACGAGCACCGGCCACCCGGTGGCGACCATCTCCCCCAGCCGCCGAGTCGCCTCCAGACTGTGCCGCGTGTTCTTCCCGAAGTCATGCCCGGGATCGATCATCACCGACTCCCGGGGCACCCCCCATGCGACCGCCCGCTCGGCCAACCCCACGGTCACCCGGAGAATGTCGGCCATGACGTCGTCGTACGTCACCCGATGCGGCCGCGTACGAGGCTCGGCACCCCCCGCATGCGTACACACCAGCCCCACCCGATACCGAGCCGCCACCTCCGCCAGCCGGGGGTCCACCCCGCCCCAGGCGTCGTTCAGCACATCCGCCCCGGCCTCGCAGACGGCCTCCCCGACCTCGGCCCGCCATGTGTCCACCGAGATGACGACATCCGGGAACCGCCGCCGCACCTCCGCCACGAACCCCACGGTCCGCCGCGCCTCTTCCGCCGCGGAGACCTCTTCCCCCGGCCCGGCCTTCACCCCACCGATGTCGATGATGGCCGCCCCCTCCGCCACGGCCTGCTCCACGCGCGCGAGGGCCGGCTCGTCGCGAAACGTCGCCCCCTGGTCGTAGAAGGAGTCCGGGGTCCGGTTCACGATCGCCATGATCACCGGCTCATGCGTGTCGAACTCACGCCTGCCCAGCCTGAGCATCCCCTGTGAACCTCTCCCGTACGTCCTGATCATCGCCGCCTGCGACCCTAACTGTCACAGCCGCATGGCACGATCGGACCCTGACACACTCGACCGCAGACTTGCACCGACCGTGGGGACCTCAGCGATGGTTATGTTCTTGTTCCTGGTCGTCGCGCTCGCCGTCGTGGTCGCCGCGGTGACCCTCGCGGTGGTGGGCGGCGGCGAGGGCGGCGGCCCGCTGCCGGAGGCCGCGCCGGAGCGCCTCCAGGACTCGCTCCCGCTCGACCGCCCGGTCAACCGCGCCGACGTCGACAGCCTCCGCTTCCCCCTCGCCGCCCGCGGCTACCGCATGACCGACGTCGACGACGCCCTGACCCGTCTCGGCGCCGAACTCGCCGAGCGCGACGCCCGTATCGCCGACCTGGAGTCCGCCCTGGCCGGCGCCCAGGCCGGTGCCCGTCTCTCCATGGAGAAGCCGGCCCAGGAGGACCAGTGACCGTGCCCCTCGCCGGCCCCGACGGCGTTCTGCGCTGCCCCTGGGCCCTGTCCACCCCGGACTACGTGACCTACCACGACGAGGAGTGGGGCCGCCCGGTCCACGGCGACGACGCCCTCTTCGAACGTCTCTCCCTGGAGGCCTTCCAGTCCGGCCTCTCCTGGATCACGATCCTGCGCCGCCGCCCCGGCTTCCGCGCCGCCTTCGCCGACTTCAAGATCGAGAAGGTGGCGGCCTTCACGGAGGAGGATCGCGAGCGGCTGCTGGCCGATGCGGGCATCATCCGTAACCGAGCCAAGATCGACGCCACCCTCGCCAACGCCCGCGTGCTGGCCGACTGGACCCCGGGCGACCTGGACGACCTGATCTGGTCCCAGGCCCCGGAGCCAGGCCCGGCCCCGAAGACCCTGGCGGACGTCCCGGCGGTCACACCAGAATCAACGGCCCTCTCCAAGGCCCTGAAGAAGCGGGGCCTGAGGTTCGTAGGCCCCACGACGGCGTACGCCCTGATGCAGGCGTGCGGCTTGGTGGACGACCACTTGTCGGATTGCGCAGCGAGAAACCGACCTTAAGGGCGCGGGGAACTGCGCGACCAGCTACAACGCACGCACCCGCACCCCCCGACGGCGACAAGCCCCGGCCCCTACCGGCCCAAGTACTTGGGCTGCTCCTTGTTCACGAAGGCCTGCACAGCAATCGCATGGTCCTCCGACGCCCCCGCCCGAGTCTGCAGCTCGTCCTCCTTCTCCAACGTCTCCGCCAGAGAGTGCGAGAACCCGTAAGCCACGGCCTCCTTGATCGCGGCATACGCAACCGTCGGCCCCGAGGCCAACGCCCGAGCCACCTTCTCGGCCTCCTCGCGGAGCGAACCCGCAGGCACCACGCGGTTCGCGATCCCCAGCTCGTACGCCTCCTGAGCCTTGACGCTCCGAGGGAAAAGCAGCAGATCAGCAGCGCGCCCCGGACCGACAACCCGAGGCAGCGTCCACGAGATCCCGGAGTCCGCAGTCAGCGCCACCCCCGCGAACGACGTGTTGAAGGCAGCCGAGTCGGCCACGACTCGATAATCCGCGGCGAGGGCGAAGCCGAAACCCGCCCCGGCCGCGACGCCGTTCACCCCCGCCACCACAGGCTTGGCCATCTCCGTCAGCGCCCGGGCGATCGGGTTGTAGTGCTCCCGGACCGTGCTCATCACCTGACCGGACCCCTCGGCCAGCAGCCCGATGTGCTCCTTGAGGTCCTGCCCCACACAGAACGCACGGTCCCCGGCGGCGGTCAGCAGCACGGCCCGTACGGAGGAGTCGGAACCCGCCTCGGTCACCGCCTCCCGCAGCGCGACCTTCGTCTCGATGTTCAGCGCGTTCATCGCCTCGGGGCGGTTCAGCGTGATCGTCGCGAGCCCGTCGCTCACCTCGTAGAGCACGGTGTCGGCCATGGTGTATCCCCTCCGGTGTCGCGGCTCAGGTCTGGATCGTGTCCGAGGACAGCATGGCGGAGATCGCCGGGAGCGCACGTGTGACCTGCGTCAAAGAAATCGGGCCCGTTTCCGTTCGGCGGACATGCGTGCGGCGGCGCAGTATCGCAGTCACATCGCCGAATTGAGTGGTTTTGCTCGCGCGCGTTGCCCAAGCGATGCCGACCGATGTTGGTCATCGGGTCCTGCGATGCGGGATAATGGCTTGGAAGCAATGTGTTCGATGCCGGTGTCGCGAGTCCTGCCAGGACCGCGCATGCCCTCCGTGGGGCCGTCGGCTTTGACGATGAGCTGGTTTCAGGAAGGGGAACGAGCATGGCGGCCATGAAGCCGCGGACGGGCGATGGCCCGCTCGAGGTGACCAAGGAGGGGCGGGGCATCGTCATGCGCGTTCCGCTCGAAGGCGGCGGTCGGCTCGTCGTCGAGCTGACCCCTGACGAGGCCGACGCCCTGGGCGACGCCCTCAAGAAGGTCGTCGGCTGACGCGCAAGCGCCCATACCTTTTCAGCTGCCCCGGCACCGTTTGAGGTGCCGGGGCAGCTGTTTTCAGGGCTTGTATCCGGTGCCGCCTCAGCGCTTGACCGCGCACAGCAGGCCGTCGCCCACCGGCAGCAGCGAGGGCACCAGGTCCTGGCTCTCGCGCACCGCGCGCAGCAGCTCACGCAGCCGCAGCACCTCGGTCGGCTGCGGGCCCGAGTCGACCGTGCGGCCGTTCGCGAAGACGCCCTCGAAGACCACCAGGCCACCCGGACGCAGCAGGCGCAACGATTCAGCGAGATAGTCCAGGAACTCCAGACGGTCGCCGTCGCAGAAGACGAGGTCGTAGCCGGCGTCCGCGAGCCGGGGCAGGACGTCCAGCGCGCGGCCGGGGATGAAGCGCGCCCGGTTGCTGGCGAAGCCGGAGGCGCGGAAGGCCTGCCGGGCGAACTGCTGGTGTTCCGGCTCGGGGTCCACGGTGGTCAGGACGCCGTCGGGGCGCATGCCGTGCAGCAGATGGATTCCGGAGACGCCGGTCCCGGTACCGATCTCCGCGACCGCTTTCGCGTCCACGGTGGCGGCCAGCAACCGCAGCGCAGCGCCCGTGCCGGGCGACACCGAGCGCAGGCCTGCCTCGCGGGCCCGGTCGCGGGCCCAGCGCAGCGCGTCGTCCTCGGCGACATAGGCGTCGGCGAACGCCCAGCTCGTCTGCCGGTTGCCGGTAATGACCCTCTCCTGTCCCCGTGGTTGCCTGGGCGTGACTGTATCCGTTGCGGCCGGGAACCCGCAGATGGGACCGGGCGTTTAGAAGGGTGGGAGACGACAGGGGGGACACGGTTGGATCACGACGGCGGGCCAGAGGTCGAGCACATGCTGACGCAGCCGCATGAGCCGTATCAGCCCAGGTCAATTTCTCGTAAAACCGCTTATCCGGAGCTAACGGGCGAGGTGGCTATGGTAGGGGCTCCGCTGGACACCACGAGAGCCGACAGGGGAGGTGCGGCTGCGCCTGTGGATCGGGGAGGAGTGCTACGGCGCTTTCTCGGATCGGCGGGCAGGCCGAAATCCGTGAACGACACCGCTGCTGACCACCACGCCGACGACTACGCCCAGACCGCGACCTTCTCCACCGACGCGGACGGGCAGGCGTGGACTCCGCCCACGTGGGAGGAGATCGTCAGCACGCACAGCGGCCGCGTCTACCGCCTCGCGTACCGCCTCACCGGCAACCAGCACGACGCCGAGGACCTCACCCAGGAGGTCTTCGTCCGCGTCTTCCGCTCGCTGTCGACCTACACCCCGGGCACCTTCGAGGGCTGGCTGCACCGCATCACCACCAACCTCTTCCTGGACATGGTCCGTCGTAAGCAGCGCATCCGCTTCGACGCCCTCGGCGACGACGCGGCCGAGCGCCTGCCCAGCCGCGAGCCGTCCCCGCAGCAGGTCTTCAACGACGCGCACTTCGACGCCGACGTCCAGCAGGCCCTGGACACCCTCGCGCCCGAGTTCCGCGCCGCGGTCGTCCTGTGCGACATCGAGGGGCTGTCCTACGAGGAGATCGCCGCGACCCTCGGCGTGAAGCTCGGCACCGTCCGGTCCCGTATCCACCGCGGCCGCTCGCAGCTGCGCAAGGCCCTGGCGCACCGTTCCCCGGAGGCCCGGGCCGAGCGCCGGTCCTTCGTGCCGCGTGTGCCCGCCCTTGGGGGAGGGGGCGCGACCGCGTGAGTGGATCCCGGCCCGATGCCGGCGAGCGCCGCCTCGCCGAGCAGCATCTTGGAGACCGACTCTCCGCCCTGGTGGACGGGGAGCTCGGTCATGACTCGCGCGAGCGGGTCCTCGCCCACCTGGCCACCTGCGCCAAGTGCAAGGCGGAGGCCGACGCCCAGCGCCGGCTGAAGAACGTCTTCGCGGAGGCGGCCCCGCCGTCTCCCTCCGAGAGCTTCCTCGCCCGCCTCCAGGGCCTGCCGGGAGGTGACCCGGGCAGCGGTGGCTCACCGCTGGGCGGGGGAGCCTTCGGCGGTTTCTCCGACGGGCCCGCCACCGGCGCCTTCGGCATGAAGCGCGGCGAGCGCTTCGAGTTCGGCTACGTCCCCGCCCGGCCGCACTCCTCCGCGCTCACCGGCTCCTCTGCGAGCGGCTTCCGGGTGCACCCCGTCGGCCGCCCCGACGCCGACCGGCCGTCCTCACGCGGGCTGCGGTTCGCCTTCGTCGCCGCCGGAGCGGTGTCGCTGGCCGCCATCGCGCTCGGCGGTGTCACCACCGGGGTCCCGCCCGAGACGGAGCCCCGCGGTTCCGGCTCCGGCAGCAATGTGACCCCGGCGCGCAGCCAGGGCACCGGAGCGGCGACGGCCCCCGAGAACCAGCGCCGCCGTGGCGTCGGGCCCCTGCTCGTTCAGGGCCAGGGCCAGCGGGCGCTCGGCGACACCCCGGTCGCCCCGACCGCGGTGTCCGCGCCGCTGCTGCCCGGAGTGCCCGCCCCGGGCGCCGGTCAGATCCAGGGGTCCGGGGACGCGCTGACCACCCCCGTGGTCGCGGGCGCGGCCGCCATGTCCCCGCTCATACGCCCGCTCAGCACCACGCCGCCGGTCACCCTGACCACCTGGCACACCGCCCCGGAGGTTCGCACTCCGGGTCTGCTCGCCGCACCCGTCCCCGACGCGACGTCCTCCCCGTCCGCTTCCGCCACCCCTTCCACCACCAGCCGCTGACCCGGCCTCTGCGCGGCGGCCCACGAACCTGATTGAATCCAGGGTGGGCCGTGCTCATGGCTGGCAGCCGGGCGCGGAGGCGGAGTTCTAGGAGCCGCGGCCACCGCCGTTGAGCGTGCCGCGGCCGGCTGTGGGGAGAGCATGAACGAGGGGAAGCCCACGAAGGCGAAGTGGTGGAGCCGTCCTCGGCTCCAGGGGCCTTCGGGCCGGACGGACGGGGCGACCGAGGCGTTGCCGCCCGGCCCGGACCCGGTGCCGAACGCGGACGGTGACTTCGAGTTGGAGCGGCCGACGGGCGTTGGCTCCGCCGAGGGTGACTACGAGCTGAGCCGGCCCGGCATGGAGGCCGTTCCGGCGGCTGCTCCGGGCGCCCCGGAGGCGCCCGCTGGTCCCGCGGTCGCAGAGCCCGCGTCGGCCACCCACACCGCCGCGCCGCCTTCCGGCACTGCCGTTGCGGCTACGGACGTTGCCGCGCCGCCTTCCGGCACCGCCGTTGCGGCTACGGACGTTGCCGCGCCGCCCGCCGACGAGCGCCCCCGCCCCCTGCACGACCCCGACCCCTACAGCACCCCGCCCTACGGCGAGCCCGGCCCCTGGGCGCCCGCCCCGCCGGTGCAGCACCCGGCGACGACACCCGTGCACGGCACAGCCGTACCGGCATCGGCGTCCGCCCCTGTGCACGGCACAGCCGTACCGGCATCGGCGTCCGCCCCCGTGCACGGCACAGCCGTACCGGCATCGGCGTCCGCCCCCGCGCACGGCACAGCCGTACCGGCATCGGCGTCCGCCCCCGCGCACGGCACAGCCGTACCGGCATCGGCGTCCGCCCCCG
>NZ_JAVRBF010000342.1:0-445 GCF_032436805.1 Streptomyces sp. P17
GAAGCTGGACAATGTGACGATCCCGACATATCTGCGGTATGCGGAGGCGCTGGGTATGACGCTGTCGAAGGCGGCGTCGCCCCCCAAGCCCGAGGCCCACGTGGTGCCTGATGATTCGCCGGGTGCGAGGATCATCGCGATGCAGCAGCGGGCGTCTCGTCGTGGGGCGAGCTGACGATGGCTGCTCGGCTCGGTTCGACGGTGCCGAGGGTCTACACGCCCCCGTTGCGTCCGCTGGAGCCTCGGTCTGAGGAGACGGAGCGGTGGACGCTCGGCTACCAGGTCTGCGACTTCGCGGAGCACGTCCTGCGGATGCCGCTCCTGCCGTGGCAGCAGTGGTTCATGGTCCACGGCCTCGAGTTGCTGGACGATGGCTCGTTCCGGTTCAAAACTTTGGTGTTGCTGGTGGCTCGCCAGAACGGCAAGTCGACGATCTCGCTGGTGC
>NZ_JAVRBF010000343.1:0-445 GCF_032436805.1 Streptomyces sp. P17
CCCACAGAGTGACCGTGCCAGGCTGCGGACGGATACCCTTAAGCTTCATGCAAGCGATGATGGAATTGATGGTCTTGAACCCGCGCAGCTCTTCACCCTTGCCATTGAAGGTGTAAACCGCCAGCGGGCCAGCCGTCTGGCCGGAATCGGACTCAAACACAAGGTTGACCGAAACGGTGCCCTTCTCGTTTTCTTCCTCCCATGCAAACTTCAGCTTGCCCTCATAGCAACCTGCATCAGTGATTCGCTTGCCGCCTTGGGTTGCTTCCTTTGCTGCCTGCTCATCGAGTGCGTAAGTACGTGCTGCCATTTTTATATCCTTGGTAGTTATTCGGCGGATGCCGGGGTTTCAATGCTGTAGTATTCGCAAATTTCGCTATCTACTGCCTTGAGGTCATTCGGAATGGATTCAGCGTTGAAGAGGCCCATAGGACTTTTGCTGGTG
>NZ_JAVRBF010000344.1:0-444 GCF_032436805.1 Streptomyces sp. P17
TGGTGAGTTCTTCCCGCTATTGACCACAAAGAAGGTCCACTTCAAATCAATTGTTGTGGAATTACTTTGGTTTATTAAGGGACTAACCAATATTGATTATCTTCATAAGCATGGGGTAACGATCTGGGATGAGTGGGCAGATGAGAACGGTGAGCTTGGTCCGGTTTATGGCAAGCAGTGGCGTAGCTGGCCTTCTCCTGATGGAGAGACAATCGATCAGTTCAAGAATGTTCTTGAAGGGATCAAGAAAGACCCGTTCGGTCGTCGGCATATTGTCTCTGCATGGAACCCTGCTGAAATTGAGAGCATGGCTCTACCGCCTTGCCATACGCTGTTTCAGTTCCATGTACGCCATGATGGTGTGCTGGACCTTCAGCTTTATCAACGTTCTGCTGATTGGTTCCTCGGTGTGCCATTCAACATCGCCAGCTATGCTCTACTGCT
>NZ_JAVRBF010000345.1:0-442 GCF_032436805.1 Streptomyces sp. P17
AGCGTGAAGACAACGGCGTTATCGGTTGGGAACTTTGGCAGAAATCGGACAACGGCGAAAAGAAATATTTCAAGGTGAATGAAGGAACGTTGTCAATCGACGTTATCCCGCTCGTGCCGTTTTATACCGGTCGGCGCGACGGCAAAAGCTGGAAAATGTTTCCGGCAATGCAGGACGCCGCCGATTTGCAAATTAAGCTGTACCAGAACGAAAGCGCGCTCGAATTCGTTTCCACGATGGCCGGTTATCCAATGCTCGCCGCCAACGGTATGCGCCCGCAAATGGAAGCTGACGGCAAGACCGTTAAGAAAGTGGCGGTCGGCCCGGCCAAAGTGCTATGGGGCGTTCCGAGCGGCGACGGCAAACACGGCGAATGGAAATACGTGGAGCCGTCCGCACAATCGATGGACTTCCTGCAAAAGAAGATTGACGCAACAAAGCA
>NZ_JAVRBF010000180.1:0-1276 GCF_032436805.1 Streptomyces sp. P17
CGGGGTAGCGCATCGCGGCGCGAGTGTGGCAGGTGAGTGCTGCGAGGTCGCGGCACCAGTCGGCGGGGGCTCTCATGCTGCGTCCCGGTTTTGTCGCGTAGCGAGGTCGGCAAGCAAAGATCGCGAGCCCCTACCTACCGGACTTTTTTTGCTTGCTGAACCACAATTCTCAACCACAGATAGACGCAAGGGTTCAGCGTTACTCGCGCTGCGCGGGCGGTTTGAAGGTTTGAAGGTTTGAAGGTAGTTGGGGATGGGTTTGCCGAAGGGTTTCGGCAATGATTCGCTGAACGGTTTCGGGAATGGTTTCCTGAACGGTTCGGGGAATGGTTTCGGGAATGGTTTTGTGGTCATGGCGTGATCCCGATCTGCTCGGACATGTGTGGCAACAGGTCAGCGATGACGTCCCAACTGGAGGCGAGCGCGTCACCCTCCTCGCTCCAGATGCGTGCCACCTCGGCGGTGATCTGGTCGCGGATAGCGGTCGAGGCGATGCGGTCGAGGGCGCGGCAGAATGCTTTCGTCACGTTGGGTTTCGTCAACACCTTGTCGTGCCTCAGGAATGAGCGCACGAGGATTTCACCGGTTGAATGGTCGATGACTAGCAGGTTTGCGTCTGCGAGCGAGTCCCACGCTTTGGCAACCTTGCGGGGTGTCAGGTCGGCGGCGTTGCCTGCATACCTGGCTGGGAAGTAGGGGACAACCCCGGCCCATGACAGGTCTGGGCTGGACAGGAGCGCCATGTAACAGTCGTGTTGGGTGGTGGTCAGCGTGGCCCAATCTGGGTCGCGGTGGGTCGAGACGAGGTAGCGTGCGAACTCTCTAGCCATCGTCGCCCGCTCTCAGGATCGCGGCAGTTTCGGCCTCGATTTCCTTCACGATGTTCTTGATGACGCCCGCCATGTAGCGGAAGACTGTGCGACTTGGGACGCCGTAGGCTTCGATTGCGATGCTGTGCGCCTCAGCTATACGGTCGTAAGGCACTCCGTTATCGAGCCAACGCACCACACTTTGCTTCCAATCGGCGGGCAGAAACGTGCAATCTTCGTCCCAAACTCGCCACGTTTTGCGAAACTTCTGGCACTGTTTGGACCATCTGTCGCGCCGTTCAGAGACGCGCTGGGCTGCGATCTTGCGGGCCTCAGCCCACCGTTTCGCGTCCTCACTCACGTCGGCGACGAGGGGTGTGTCCGGGTGACTGGAGGCCGTCCCGGCGTTGCAGTCCATGCAGCAGGCGACCAGGTTCTCTGGGGTGTCTGCGCCACCGAGGCTGGTA
>NZ_JAVRBF010000346.1:0-439 GCF_032436805.1 Streptomyces sp. P17
CTTACATTAAACGTAGAAATCAACGGTTGTTGGCTAATCATCGTAAAGAGCTTCGTAATTTTACGCGTGCTGAAGCGACAGCATATTTAGATATTGATTCTAAAACCTTAGATAAATATGTCGCTAATGCGGGCATAGACCCAAGGCGCCACGCTGACTCTCAGTGGTCTATAGACATTGAGGAAATGTATATAGTACGTGCACTACTACCTGAAAATTTAAGAAAAGAGCCCTTGTTCCATCGCTTACCGTCACAAAAAACACAAGTGATAGTGATTCAAAATCAAAAAGGTGGCGTTGGGAAAACCGTTTCAGCAGCGACAATAGCTTCTGGGTTAGCTGCCGAGTTTCATCAAGAATACCGTATTGGCTTAATCGATATGGATGGTCAAGCGACCCTATCTATGTATTACGCCCCAGAAGCCGAAAAAGAAGGTTG
>NZ_JAVRBF010000347.1:0-438 GCF_032436805.1 Streptomyces sp. P17
GCAGTTGCCTGGACTACCTCTGAACAGGGAGCGTGTTTAGGAGGTAGAAAAGATACTGCAACAAGACAATGACGTTGCACTCGCAGAGATGCGATCAAGCGAAGTCATGGAGGAGTATATCTATCTCCTAAAAGAAAAGTGGTTGGAGAAGGAAAACGCACGCCTGAAGAAGCTACGCCGAACCATGGCAGATGCTGAGGGTAAAGTTGATTTCAACCCGAATAGTGGCCCGCAGTTGGCAACCTTGCTCTATGAGCATCTTGGTTTGCCGGTCATTGCTTTGACCAAGAGCAAGGCACGTGCCACGGGCGGTAAAGTGTTGAAAGCACTTCGCAACCACACCACTGATCCTGTGGTTCTGGACTTCTTGGATCGGTTGATAGCTTACAAGGCTGTTAACAAAATATTGACCAGCTTCATCCCAGCTTTCAAGCTTGC
>NZ_JAVRBF010000348.1:0-437 GCF_032436805.1 Streptomyces sp. P17
CCCTGATATTCGAATTTCTTTTCTCCGTCAAAAAGCGTGATTGACAGGCCGTTGCCAACGTAAGGTTTGATAGCGTTAACAACTTCCGGGTCAAGCTTGACGGTGAAGTTTGACGTTGGTGTTTCGAATTCCATCGATATGCGAATGAGCCGCCCGACGAAATCCGTAAATTCTGATACTTTGGTGATTTTCATAGCATTACACCTTTCTGGAGTGTACAATTGTCATCTGCGGTCATTTCCGCCCATGCTTCAACAAAATCGCCGGTAACGACACCCAATGAATTGAGCGCGCCCTTACGCAGTTCGTAAGTTAAACCCCGATGTTCTTCGTCTTCTTTGACGATGACACCAACGGTTTTTCGTTCGTTCCATGCGATTGAGTATTCTTGGCGTGGCGGGTTGTTCAACCCTAACCTCTTGTAAGCTTCGCAAACT
>NZ_JAVRBF010000349.1:0-437 GCF_032436805.1 Streptomyces sp. P17
TAGAGCCAGTAATAGCATCGGTTTGCTGATTTAAGTGCATTTGATTTGCTTGTAAAGCATCACTAACGAGCTGTGTTAAACCATCCACATTAACATTTGATTCGCCACTACCGCCTGATAAAATTGCAGACTCCAATGAATACATTTGTGTGTAAAAAGCATTCAAAAATGTTGAGAAATTATTATTTAATGTTTGTTGTACATTATTTAAACGCTGATTGGTTGTATCGACACGATTAATAAGAGTATCATTCTGACTCAATTGAGAGGATTGAAATGAAGATGATTCAAAAACAAGATTACTAAGAATATTTGTTT
Organism: Streptomyces sp. P17; assembly: GCF_032436805.1. Lineage (NCBI taxonomy): Bacteria > Bacillati > Actinomycetota > Actinomycetes > Kitasatosporales > Streptomycetaceae > Streptomyces > Streptomyces sp. P17. The sequence continues at coordinate 319 of NZ_JAVRBF010000349.1, forward strand.
GCTGTGAAAGATTGTTATTAATAGAATCGAGTTTGTCATTTGAATTATTAATTAAGTTGTTTACATTAGATAAATCAACAGATACATTTTGATTTGTATTAATTGCAGATGTTAGATGC